>CAZLYH010000005.1:18139-51841 GCA_964563775.1 uncultured Syntrophomonadaceae bacterium
AAAGTATTAATCCATCTGTGTTAATCCCCCAAATCCCTGTTATCTATGTCTATAAGTACCCCTGCGGGTACCGGGAAGTGCACCAGGAAGGTGGTCCCCCCGGCTCCGGTTTCTATCTGAATTGCGGCCCGATGGCGTTCGGCAATGCCATAACAGACCGCCAGTCCCAGGCCGGTGCCATTTTCCTTGGTAGTAAAAAAGGGGGTACCTAACTTCTCCATAATTTCATCCGGAATACCCTGACCCTGATCAGAGACTTGCAGGGTTACCTTATCCTCTGCTTCCCGGCGGGTTGATATAAGAACTCCCTTTCCGGGCGGGGTTGCCTCCAGGGCATTACGAACCAGGTTCAAAATAAGTTGCCGGATCTCCTTCTCATCCAGCAAAAGCTCGGGGATATCCTCCAGGGCCAGATAAATACTATGGTCACCAATCATGGCATCAGCCTGCAGAAGTGGGTAAATCGTCTCTATTAATTTGTTAAGCTGGCAGGGACGCAGATCGATCAGCTTGTTTTTAGCCAGGGATAGAAACTCACTTATAATAGAGTTGGCCCGCTCCAGTTCCTCCATCATTAAGTCCAGGTAGGTACGAAAATCTTCGAATTGATCGTCTTTGGCCATAAGTTGCAAGAACCCTTTGACCGTAGTCATGGGATTGCGAATTTCATGCCCAATGCCGGCAGCAATTTCCCCCACGGTGTTTAGCTGGGCCAAGCGGGCCATCTCTATTTCCATCTTGCGGTATTCGGTAATGTCCTCCGCCAGTATAAGCCCGCCTACCACGTCGCCACTGCTGTTAAATAACGGGGTTCCTTTAATACGAACCAGTAATTCCTTCTCTTCTGATACTACCAGATGATGCTCATAACGCCCGGGGTTTTCCCTCCCCGCCAGGCGCATTCTGGCCATCGCCGCCACTGCCTCCCGCTCTTCGGGGGGAACAAACTCCAGGATGTTCCTGCCTATTACCTCTTCTCCTCTCATTCCGGTTGTGTCCAACATTCTCTGGTTTATGAAGGTTACCCGCATATTGCCATCATAGGTGTAGCAAAATTCATTCATATTATTAAGCAGGGTGTTATGATAATCCAATTGTTCCTTGAGTTCCTGCTCAACGATTTTGCGTTGACTAATATCGCGGGAGGCAAACACCACTCCGGCATAAGTTCCATCCTCGCTAAAAAGGGCTTTCCCCAGAGATTCCACCCAGACGTAGTGGCCCCTGACGTGTTGGCAACGGTATTCAATACTGCCTGGTTGCAGGCCTGCCACAAGGTCTGCAACACAACTGGGGACTATCTCCCGGTCTTCCGGATGAATCAGTTCCACGTTGTCTTTCCCCAGGAGGTCTTCTTCCGACCAGCCCAACATAGCGGAATGCGAGGAACTTATATAACTAAATAAATAGTCAGGCCCCATGCAGGCCACGGCATCCAGCATGTTATCCGTTATCTGGCGCAGGCGCTGCTCACTGGCTCGCAAGGCCTCTTCTGCTAGCTTCCTTTCGGTAATATGGCGAAAAAAAAGCAAGGCTCTTTTTCGCTCGGGCAAAATTCTCCCCCGCACCTCCCACCACAGGTAGGAACCGTCTTTTTTGCGGAGTCGGTACTCCACATTTCCCTCGCCTTTTTGCATCCCCTCCCACAGTGCCTGCCATACCCCGGCCACATCATCGGGATGAATTAATCCAAAGGTATCCTGCCCTATTACTTCCCCCCAGCTGTAACCGAGGATTTCAAGTATTGCAGGGTTGGCATAAGTGGAATAAAAGGTCTCCAAATCCAAAATGCTAATTCCATCCAGAGAATTTTCAATGATCAGGCGGTACTTTTCTTCCCAGTACTGCCGGGCCGTCTCCGCTGCTCTACGCGGATCGATGTCCCTTAAACCCGTCACCAATTTGTAGAAATTACCCTGATCGTCACAGAGCACCTTACCCAACGCTTCCAGCCAGAAATAACGGCCATCTGCGTCTCTCACTCGGAACTCCAACCGCCCCGGCAGACTGGTTTCCAAGACCTCCAGTATTTTCTGGGCCACCTTGTCGCGGTCTTCGGGATGAACATAATCCAGGGTTACCTTTTGCCGTAGCCGATTTTGGTAGTCATTACCGAAAAGATTGCGGCAGGAGGGGCTGATATATTCGATAATCAGGTTTTGATCCAGGCAGACAATGCCGTCCATCATGACTTCAGAAATCTCCCGCAACCGTGCTTCCCGCTCATATAAAGCCTCTTCAGCCAGCTTGCGATCATGGATGTCCCGGGTTATCAACAACCCCTGCTGATGGCCGTCTGGTCCCGCAAAAAGGCGCCCCGTGACTTCAGCCCAGAAAAAGGTCCCATCTTTTCTCAGATTGCGGTAGATAGCTTTTCCTTCACCCCGGCGCACACCTTCTTGAATTGCCTGCAAACACAATTCTCGATCCTCGGGATGTATAAAAAACATAATATTCTCTCGAAGAACCTCCTCCCTGGTAAAGCCCGCCTTTTTCAGATAGGCCGGGTTGGCGTAACCTATTTCCAGAGTAAGCGCATCCACAACCGCAATCAATTCTGTTGCATTTTCGGCAATCAGGCGGTATAGTGCCCGCTGTTGCAGTGTTGCTTCTACAGATTTTCCCTTCTGGGAGACATCGGTTACAAGTACATAATAATACTGTCCACACCCGGAGCGGTAAATCCGCAAAACCACCTGGACGCCATGTCCCTCCCGATCCATAATTTCTGCTTCCAGGCGATGAAAAGAATCGTCGGTAGGGTATCTTGCAGCTATCATCTGGGGAAATCTCTGAGCTTGCAAAAGTGCAACCAGTTCCTCCGCTTCGCATCTCATAATCTGGCTGAAAGAACGATTAAATGCAACGGCTTCCCCTTGCAGGCTGATAACCAAAATAGGATTGGGAAATTGGTCTATAAGGTCGCGCAGAATATACTCCTGCCCTATTTCTTCACGATCTCCGGACAACAAACCTTTCCTCCTGCATGAATTACTTTATAAATTCTCCTCCCGTTCCATTTTTCCTCTTTTTATAGACCGATTTTACATTGTAGTAATATTTTGCCAATTTAAGCCGGTATGGTGTGGCTAACGGAATGGAGAAAGCTGGGAGGGAGTCTTTATAAATCAGGTAAGCACTCAGGGGACCGTGAAGGCGACTATCATAGTTGTGCCGGTCGGACCGGTTACGATGTCCATACTGGCGTGGTGCCGTTCAATGATACCATAACAGACTGCCAGTCCCAGTCCGGTACCGTTTTCCTTGGTGGTAAAGAACGGAGTCCCCAATTTGTCTTTAATATTTGGGGGGATTCCTGGCCCCTGGTCGGAAACCGCCAATAAAATCTTCCCGTTTTCATCATAGCGGGTTTGGATGGTCACCTGCCCGCCCATTGGGGAGGCTTCCAGGGCATTACGAACCAGATTAAGGAGCAGCTGGCGTATTTCCTTTTCATCTAGTTCCAATTCAGGAATGTCCCCCAGCTCCAGGAGAATACAATGGTCACCGATAGCAGCGTCAGCTTGTAGAAGGGGATAGAGCATGCGAATAATATCGTTGAGCTGACGGGTTTTAAGATGCACCAGTTTGTTCCTGGCCAGGGACAGGAATTCACTGATAATATCATTGGCCCGTTCCAGTTCTTCGATCATTAAATCCAGGTATCCGTGGTAATCGTTAAAGCGCTCCTCCCGGCTCATCAGTTGGAGGAAACCTTTTACTGTGGTCATGGGATTACGTATTTCATGCCCGATTCCGGCCGCTATTTCTCCTACCGTATGCAATTGAGCCAGGCGCGCCATCTGCTTTTCCATTTCGCGATAATCAGTGATATCTTCAGCGAGAATAAGCCCTCCTTCTACTTGCCCATGGTTAAGCAGAGGCGAACCCTTTATCCGCACCAGCAATACACGGCCATCTTTACAGATAAGCTCGTGTTCATAACGACCGGGATCTTCCCGGGCAATGCGGCGGGCGGCCATCTCCAATACTAATTCCCGGTGTTCAGGGGGAACAAAATCAATAATTGGTTTTCCCAGAACTTTTTCCGCAGTATAACCAAGGCTATCCAGCATACGCTGGTTTACAAAGGTAATCCGGTAGTCCACGTCATACGTATAACAAAACTCGTTCATGTGATGGATAAGTGTATTATGGTACTCCACCTGCTCCTTAAGCTGTTGCTCGGCTGTCTTACGCTGGGTGATATCGCGGGTTCCCAGAACCAGCCCGGTTATTTCCTGTTGGTCGTTGCGCATGGCTTTACCCAGAGACTCCACCCAAACATAATAACCCCGGGCATGCCGGCAGCGATATTCGATGCCGGGGAGGGTCAACCCGTTCATAAGGCCACTGATATATTCACTTACCAACTGCCAATCGTGCGGATGAATAATCGCGCCACTGGTCAGGTTGATCTCTTCCAACGGCCAGCCCAACAGGTTAGCATAAGAAGGGCTCAGATAAATAGTCTTCCCCTTCTCATCTATGACCGCTACGGCATCACTCATATTATCAGTTATCTGCCGCAGCCGCTGTTCGTTAGCCTTCAGGGCTTCCTGGGCTTCTTTCTGCCGGGTTATATCGCGGGAAAACAGGACAATCTCCCCTTTTTCTCTTCCGCGCAGATAGCGCCCCCTCGCCTCCCAGGTAATATAGGAGCCATCTTTTTTCCGCAAGCGGTATTGCATCTGTCCTTCACCGGCCTGCAATCCCTGCTGAAACACCCGGTTCGCTTTGGCAATATCTTCCGGGTGCACCAGACGAAAATTGTTGTGCCCTACGAACTCATCGTAATCATATCCCAGGGCTGATAGAAACGCAGGATTGGCATAAATACAGCTATAATCGTCCGGACTGAGGATAGTAATGCCATCAAAAGAATTCTCCACCATAAGACGGTAGGTTTCCTTCCAATACTGCCATTCTACCTCTGCCTGTTTGCGGGCATCGATATTGCGCAGACCGAAAACGATTCTCCGGCATTGGCCCTCCTCATCGCAAATAGCTCTTCCCATAGCCTCCATCCATACATATTGCCCATCTGCATGGAGAGCACGGTATTCCAGCGTCTGGGGTAGGGCATTGGCCATGACCTCCTGCAATGCCTTAACTACCCGCTCCTGGTCCTGCGGATGTATGCTTTTGAGGGAAATAGTCTTTCCCTCAAGCTTCTCCTCATATCCAGGTAAATGCCGACAGGAAGGGCTCAAGTATTCTATACTCAGATCCCGATTGATACATGCCACCCCGTCCAGCATGACACTATAAATCTCTCCTAAACGCTCTTCCTGTTCGCGCAAAGCATCCTCAGCCAGTTTGCTGCGGTGAATGTCCCGGGCAACCAACAGTCCCTGCTGTTTGCCACCTGGTCCCATAAAAAGGCGCCCGGTAACTTCGACCCATGCAGAGTCTCCGTCTTTTTTCAGTTCGCGGTAGACCGCACTAACCTCTCCTTCCCGCAGGCCTTTCCACAGGGCCCGCAAACATATGGGGCGATCTTCGGGATGAACAAATTCCAATCCGCATCTGCCCAGCACTTCATCCTCGGTGTAACCAAGGGTGCTAAGATAGGTCGGGTTCAAATACTTTATTTCCATGGTTTCCGGCTCGATAACGGCAATCCTCTCCACCGCATTTTCCGTAATGAGCTGGTATAGGGTCTCCTGGCCGTAACCCAGCTGTTCATCCTTCTCCTCCTGGGCCGTATCGGTGACGAAGGCATAATAGTACTGACCACAGCGGGAGCGATAAAGGCGAATATTCAGGTATATTTTCATCCCCAGCTCGTTTATTAATTGGGCATTAAGGCGCTGGCAATCCCCCTTGTCGGCCCCGTTATAACTTGCCAATAGCCAGGGAATTAGTTGTTGTTTTTGCATAAAAACCGGCAGTTTCTCCTGCTTGCAGCCGAACAGGCTGCACAAATTGTTGTTGCAAGCCAGCAAAAGACCTTGCCCGTTAAAAACCATTACCGGGAGGGGAAAGGATTCCAAAATTGATTTTAGCCGCTCAGAATACAAAATTACTTACTCCTTAGCCAAAAAGTAACCAGTCAAACTTATTATGACAAAAAATATACTAAATGGCACGCACTTCATAAAAAAAAAGGCCTTTGGCCTCATAAGAAAAAATTTAAGCCTGATTCTGCTGCGAACAGAGCATGCTGGAAACACCCTGCGAAAGCGAATGGGAATCAAACTTTTTTTGTAATTCGGAAATCCTGGGGAATCAAATCAGCCACGGTAGCCCGGGCCAGCCCAATGCTGGTATCGGCGGCGCCATAATAAACCAGGATTTCATCCTCATCGTCCAGGAGTTCTTTGGCCTGGCCGGGTACGGCTCCGCAGGTGAACACTACATTGGGAACCCAGGCTCCATCCAAACCAATTTCATAATCTTCCTCCGGTTCCAGGATAGGATTGGGGGACCGGTAGAGCACCTTCTGGGGATTATGCAGATCAACCAGGATAACCCCCAGGCGGTAGACATAATTATGATCCACACCATGGTAAATCAGCAACCATCCATACCTGGTTTTTAACGGCTGAGCCCCGGCGCCTATTTTTAGCGAATCCCACATTCGACCGGGACGAGGTCCGGCAATAATGGCGTGTTTTTCCCGCACCGGGAATTTTAACTCGTCCAGATAGGTCACCCAGATACTTGGTTCAATGCGGTGATAAATAACATATTTTCCATTGATTTTTTCCGGAAATAAAATAGCATCCTTATCCCAGATATTAGTGAAGGCCAGCCCTTCCCGATTCCAGGCCTGGTAGTCTCCTGCCAGGAATTCATCGGTGGCAATGGAGGCAGCCGCTATCTGGGCAATGTTGCCATCATAGGCGGTATAGAGCATGAAGATACGGTCTTCAATGACCACCAGCCGGGGGTCTTCACACCCCCTGGCCTCTTCGGGTACTCCCGGTGAGAATACCGGTTGCGGAAGACGCTCCAGAACTCGGAACCCGTCAGTAACAGCCAGGCCAATGTGGGAGATATCATCTTCCCCCACCGCACGATAAAAGAGATACACGTGATTTCCCAAGCGGAGCGCTCCAGGATTTAAGACATACTTACTTTCCCATTGGTTCTTTTCTACTGGCTGCAGCAAAGGATTGCCTTCAAAACGGCGTAATTGTCTGCTGGGCTCATTGGTTACCTCTTGAATAACCACGGTTACATCCCGGGGACGCGCTGGTAAAAGCGTATCCAGTAAATTGTGGCTGCTGCGTCCTGACTGGATTAGTCGCATAACCATTTCCTTGATTTCGGCCGGGTTGTATCCCAACTCCTGGTAGAGTAATTCCAGAAACTCGTGGTTAAACCAACGGTTTTCCACACTGGTGGTAAAGGGTGTGGGAGTTTTTAGTCCTCCCTTAAAGCTGTAGCTGGCCCAACTCCAGGCTGAGCAGGTGAGAAAAGCCCCGTTCTCCATTACCTGGGCCAGGCCATAGGCATCTGCCATTAACTGAAGCAAGCGCGCCTTTTCCCCTTCCCCGCTGTTTTTGAGTTGTTCGCTCAGCTTCCATGACCTTTCCACCAGCCCACGCTGATGAAAATTTTCAAAGATGTTATGGGCGGAGAATTCTTCCCCCCTCTGCAGCCCCAGCAGAGAGTTACGTATCTTGGTACCAATATTCTTTCTTTCCTTTACGTTTCTCTCAAAAAGTTGCGAATAGTTTTCTGCCACGGCCAGACGTCTTAACATGCTGGTAAAATAGCGCAGACGCGGGTACTTTCCCCCTTTTCCCTTCTCCAGGGTGCGAACCGCGATCCGGGCAGTAACCCGGTTCAAGTTGCTGATTTTACCCTGAAAAAGATTCCCCAGACGCAAATCACCAGTGATAACCACCGGTTTAAGTTCATTCCAGTCCAGACTCTCCGGCTTAAGGTTATCCACCAGCCACAACAGGTCGCGGTCCGTATAAGTCCAGCTTTCCACCAGGTTGGCCCAGGTTACGACGTCCCGGGCATCCATACGCTGAATAAGTTCCTGGGGACGGTAATAGCCAAGCTGTATCATTAGATTAACCGGGGGAAATCGAACTACCATTTCCCGCAATAATTCCGAACTTATGGTGAACATTTTTTCTGCGGGAAAGAAGGACCAGATACCAGAAAGAAACTGCTGCAGGCCTTCCCGCGTGTGTAAATCTCCCGGCAGAATTTCTTCCAGAACCTGCTCCAGCTTTAACATAAAGGCCTCCACTGCCATAGTCATTGACCCCGGTGAGGCATCCGGATTCAGACCGATTCCTTCTTCTATAAAACTGTTGAAACGATTTTCATAGCGCTGGCGCAGTTCCCGAAAAATATTATCCGTGGCAACAGTACGCTGGTCCTTACCTACTATTTTCTTTGGTATGACTACGGGTTTCCCGGGAACATACTCCATGTAGCCCAGCGGTACAATAAGTGGTCGGCTTTGCTCGCTGCGACTTAACCATTCCCTGGTAAAATCCGGTTTGCGGTGCCAAAACTCATTGGTTAGGCGGTGGCGAATCGATTCCATTTTTCGAACCATTAATTCATCCAGTTCTTCCTCCGGCAATGCAGAGATATTCTCCTGAAAAGCAGACATCTCTTGCAAATAGCTGGAAACCCGACCATTGTACAGGGCAGTTAGCAACTTAAAGACATTATCCTCTTCCCCGTCGGGATGGAAAGAATAATAGAGCAGGAGTTCATGAAGTGCCCGCACCCAAACCTTATCGGGAAGGCGAAACCTTTGAGGTGACAGCTCACATATTTCCCGCAGGTTTTTTAACTCCTCTTCTCCCTGCAGCAGCCGGGAATATTCCTGGCAGCCCCGGCGAAAATTCTCCATCAAGCGCTCCAGGGGATAGGATATGCTGTCGGGTTTTTTCACTTCACTGCGCACCAGAACGTCGGCTACCCGTAGAACCAGCCGATCACGCAACCAGACCGCCTGATCACGTTTCAGCGACTCGAAAACGGTCCAGGCCGTTTCCGAAAATATCTGATTCCTTTTCTGAAGACTGTGCGGAATGACCCGCCCCCCCATGTTTACCTCGCAGATGCTCTTATTCCAGCATAAAGCCCTGGTCAAAAGCCAGAAGTCAATTCCATAACCCTGTATGCACTTTCCCCAAAAGGGGGCCTCATGCGCCAGTTCTTCGATAAAATCATGGGCCAAAGCATAAATTCCCCCCAGGGGATCTCCAATCCGACAGCCATAAAAACTCTCCAGAATGGGTGCAGCCAGCATATGAGCAATGCTATCTATGCCATAGTAGCGCCGTAAACTTCCCAAAACCAGATCATAGGTGCCCTGAATAGGAGTCAGCAGGTTCTCCAGCCAGGAAGCTTCTATTCCCGGCCCCTCATCCCCCTGCATGTTGGCACTAAAAACAATTAAATCGGCTTCCAGAATTTTGCTGGTTTCAATCATGCTGCGAATTCTGCTTCCCCGGCCATTAATCTCCTCCGGTAGAAGAAAGGTAAGCAACGGATGATCCATTTTTATATCCCTTATGCACTCCAGAGCAGAAACTGAAGTCGAATCCCCCACACAGACAATCAACTGCCTCCGGCCTATCCAGGACTTCAAAACCTTATCTATGGAGAGCAGAACCTCCGCCAATTGCTGGCCCTGCTCATCATGAAAGGGTATGCCCACCACCAGGTCACAATTGCTAAAGAGGCTAAGCTCGGGACGAATTTTCTCCATTAACTGATCAAAAACGGCCTCGGTTTGAATCCGGGTCAACAGCAGATCCCCCTGTCGCATAATAGTCTGTAAATAGTTATGCGCACCTTGTCGGTTTTATATTTACCCACCAACTCAGATACTAGTCAGCCAGTTTCTCCAGTTTGGTAAGCAGCCTGCCAAAGGTCTCCAGTGCGTCTTCCACCGGTCCCCCCCGGGTAAGGTCAACTCCGGCTTCTTTTAGAATGTTCATGGGGTAGTCGGATCCCCCCGACTTCAGAAAACGCATATACCGCTCCAAGGCCGGCTGCCCCTCAGTTAAAATCATTTGTTTCAATGCCGTGGCAGCTGAGAACCCGGTTGCATACTTATATACATAAAAAGCTGAATAGAAATGAGGAATTCTGGCCCACTCCACCCGGATTTCGTCATCCAAAACCACCTCCGCTCCAAAATAGCGAGCATTCAGGTCTTTGTAGATCTGAGACAAATCCTCCACACTGGCAGGTTCTCCAGCTTCCACCCGTTCGTGAACCAGTTTTTCAAATTCTGCAAACATAGTCTGCCGGTATACAGTACCCCGGAACTGTTCAAGGTAGTGATTGAGCAAATACATCTTTTCGCGCCGTTCCCGGGAGTTGCGCAGCAGGTGTTCTATTAAAAGCGATTCATTAACAGTAGAAGCCACTTCCGCCACAAAGATACTATACTGGCTGTAAACGAAGGGTTGAGTTTGGTTGGAATAGTAAGAATGCATGGCGTGACCAAGTTCATGGGCCAGGGTAAAGACATCATTTAACTTGCCGTCAAAATTCATCAGGATGTACGGGTGGGTGTCGTAGCTCCCCCAGGAGTAAGCCCCGCTGGTCTTGCCCTGATTTTCAAAAACGTCCACCCATCCATTTTCCAGACCCTGCTTCACCACCTGAAGGTATTCTGTTCCCAGTGGGGCCAACCCCTGTAAAACTATTTCCCTGGCTTCCTCATAACTAAACGGTTTCTGATGTTCCTGCACCAGGGGCACATAGAGGTCGTAAAAATGAAGTTCATCCACATTCATTAGTTTTTTACGCAACTTCATATAGCGGTGCAAATAATCCAACTTGTCGTGTACTGCCTCAATCAAGCTTTGGTAGACGCGGGGGGAAATGTTATCCTGGTCCAGAGCGGCCTCCAGTGCGCCAGGGTATTTGCGCACCCGGGCGTAAAATATATCTTTGCGAACGCTGGCAGTCAGGGTGGTTGCCAGGGTGTTTTTTAAACCGCTGTAGGTAGAATACAGAGAAGTAAAGGCGTCTTTACGTACCCTGCGGTCGGTGCTTTCCATGAAGCCGCCAAATCTTCCCTTGGTGAGCTCCACCTCGTGCCCATGCTCGTCTGTTATGGACGGGAAACGAATATCTGCATTATTGAGCATGGAAAAAATATTACCGGTAGCTGAGGATAGGTCAGCGCTCATAGCCAGAATTCTTTCCTCGGCGGCCGAAAGGATATGCTCCTTCTGACGTAAAAGCTCCTCGAAATAATGCCGGTAGAGAGCAAGTTCCGGTTGCTCCTCCATAAACCGGTAAAGCCGCTCCTCATCAATGGTCAGCATTTCCGGCACCATAAAAGCAGTTACACTTCCCGCCTCCACACTGAGCGCCTCAATCCGATCGAATGATACCTGGTAGCGGTGGTTGGCGTTATCCTCATCCCGCCGCATACGGGAGTAGACAAAAAGCTTATCCGCGGTACGCTCCAGTTCCTCGGATTTTTGCAAGACCTCCCATAAAGCCCCGGCCGAATCACCCAACCGCCCTTGAAAGGCCTGTATTTCCAGTAAAAGTTCCCTTACTCTTCTAAAGTCATTTTCCCAGCTGTCCTGATCCGGGTAGACATCTTCCAGTTTCCATCGATACTCCAACGGTATTTGTTGACGCTCTTTACTTCCTTCTCGCATAGCTTCCTCCTGTTATATGGTTTGAATATCTTCCATTCTACCCGAGCTATCCCCGGGTTAAAACCTTCTTCTAGTATGGACTAATTTACCTCGCTATATGGATGCCGGTGTGGATTTGGCAGGAAAGAGAAATCATAAGCAAGAAGACTTGACTCAGAAGCCATAAATTTTGCCTGGAAAGGGAGGAAAGCAATGGAGTTTGGACACATCGGCATAGTTGTAAAAGATCTAGAGCGCTCGGCTGATTTTTATACCAGCTTTCTGGAGTGTCGGCAACAGGGTGCTCCTACTGATGCGGGTAACGTCAAGCTGCTCTACCTGGACGGCGGGGGAACCACTTTGGAACTGCTGCAGTATTCCAGCAGCAAAGGTAAGGAAGGCGGCGGGGTTATCGATCATATCGCTTTTCGGGTCGGCGATATTGATCAATGGGTCAGGAAGTTAAAGGAAAAGAGCCTGGCTATGGATGGACCCCACGCCGTACCAGGAGGACACATCCTTTTCTTTTGCGGTCCCGACGGGGAACGAATCGAGCTGGTAGAAGGCAATTAGGCCCGGAAAGAATGCCGGGAACGCACCCTTCTATAAATATAAAAGGGACCGGTTAAGGTCCCCTTTCGTTTCAGTGACAGCCAGTAGATGACAACTGGTAAATCCAAGCTATGAAGTTTACAGCATTTCAGCTATCACTGAAAATGATATACCCGGATGTTATTTGGTGGTCATGCCGGCACAAATGTTAATGGATTGGCCTTGAATTCCAGAGGCCAGTGAGGAGGCCAGGAACATAATGCCGTTGGCAATATCTTCCTCGGTAACCTCGTAGTCAGGCATCATCTGCATGTTGTGCATATGCCACTCAAATACCTGCCGACCCTCCATATTGGGGAACCGGTTGGGGAAAGCCATAGACAGTATTTTTCCCAAACGCTGCCAAATAGGGGTGTAGATTAAACCAGGGCAAACAGCATTTACGTTAATGCCATAGGGTCCAAGCTCTTTAGCCAAGCTCTGAGTCATGCTGATAATAGCCGCCTTCATAGCAGAGTAGGCTACCAACGGAGGATCGGATTCCTTTCCGGCTACGGACGCAGTATTGACAATCTTGCCTGTGCCTCTTTCCTTAAACAGATCATAGACATACTTGGTGCACAGGTAAGTTCCACGGATCATATTCTCATAAGCCTGATTCCAATCTTCTACACTCGGCCGGGTAAAGGGCATACCCAATCCGCCGCCGCCGCCAGCATTGTTGACCAGAATATCAATGGTGCCATAAGTTTTGATAGCGCTATCAATCAGGTTCTTAACCGCTTCTTCACTGCCCACGTTACATTCCACAAATGTGGCTTCACCGCCGGCCGCTTTAATCTCCTCAACGACTCCCTGTCCCTTTTCAATCTGTATGTCCCCAATTACAACCTTGGCACCATCGGCACCAAACTGAATAGCAGCCTGTCGGCCCAGACCGCTGGCGGCACCGGTAATAAGTACAACCTTGCCAGCAAATTCGCCGTTCCAATTGAACATCTGGTTACCTCCTCTATATGTTTTTAAATCCATCTATAGTCTTTAGAATTGCAAGTTTTGTGCCAATTATTCACTTTATCCGCAAACAAGCCACCCAAGGTAACTTTTATATAACCGGCAGGCCTCAGGAGTGCTCCATGGTGGCACACTGCCCCGGTATGTAACACCCCAAGAGCAACAAGCTCCTCCGCAGCACTATAATGTCTGCAGAATGACCATCTTGCCTCAAGAAAAAAACGGGGAGCAAGCTCCCCGTTTTAAAAAGGCCGAGATTTTGCTAGGCGGCCTGTTCCCCTTTGGCTTTAGCAGATTCCAGAAGCTTAATAACCAGGAGAATACCACCCACAAAGAAGGCACCGCCCAAAAAGAGCACGCCCAGCCAGGTTACGGTGGCTTGCACCGGGTAGATCATGGCAATAGTAAAATACATAAAGGCATAGTTGTTGAACAGCATGTGGGAAATATCCCCCAGAGCTATTAGCAGGAAAACAATAATACCCACTGCCAGGAGAACGCCGAGTTCAGGTCCCAATGCCGGTACCAGGACTCCCGCCAGGGGATGTAGTAGCCAGGCTAATAGCAAACCAACCACACCGCCGGCAAAAATATTCTTAAGGTTGGCTGGATTGGCTCCGGTCTCAAAGAAGAACAATAAAACAATGAACGCCGGCCAACCATCTTTGATTCCGAACTGGCCAAGTACAATCAGGGTAACACAAAGCCAGACGGCTACTATAAGAGCTGCGAAAACAGTTTCTTTCTTGAATCCAGGTTTACTTTCCAATCAGGTCACGCTCCTTACAAGTTAATGAAGAGATTACCTGGTTTAATTACTTGCTGGGGTCAATAAGAATCTTGACATCTCCGTACTTTCCGCAGGTCAGCTTATCAAAGGAGTCCTGTACACCGTCCAGGCCCACATAACCGCTGATGAAACGGGTCAACTCGATCTTTCCATTGGTAATCATCTTGAGGGCCAGATCGAATTCTTCCACGTAGCCCAGAGTAGCCTTGATATTCAGTTCTTTTATGGTCATGAGGATGGTGCTGATGGGCAGGGGAGCATAACTAACTCCTGCCAGCAGGCAGTCACCACCGTGTTTGAGTGCCGCCAGGCCAGTATTCACGGACGGGGCCATGCCAACGCACTCGATAAACTTGTCAAAACCGCCACCAGATGCCTGCATCAGCTTGGGCACAACCTGCTCATCCCGGGCATCAAAGTAGGCATCAATGTCACCCATCTTAAGGGCATTTTCGCCGCGTAGCGGGTTGGCTTCGGTCAGGGCAATATAAGATGCTCCTGCAGCTTTAGCCCAGGCCGCCGCCAACAGTCCGATGATTCCCCCACCGGCAACCAGAACGCTGTCGCCCGGCTGGACATCTACTACCCGGACCGCCCGCAAGGTTACCGCCGCCGGTTCCAGCATGGCAGCCTCATCGAAGCTCACATGGTCGGCCAATTTCCGAACCATAGCCGGGTGAGACAAAAAGTACTCGGAATAGGCTCCCGGAGCAGCAGGGCTCAAGCCGGGGCTGACTTGCAGACTAGGCATACAGGCATTCCATTTACCCTTTTGGCAGGCCGGGCACTTACCACAAGGATCCAGAGGCAGAGCAGTTACACGATCTCCGACCTTCAGATCTTCCCGGGAACCGGGATCTACGACCGTACCGCTAAATTCGTGTCCCATAATGAGGCCTACACGGTCGCCCATGTCCCAGTAGTGAATGTCGGACCCACAGATACCGCATCTTTCAATTTTTATAAGCACCTTTTTTCCGTCGGCCTGGGGTGTTGCGACTTCTTTGACTGTTAGTTGCTTTTTGCCTTCAAGAACAACAGCACGCACAAATATCGCCCTCCTGATTTAATATTTGAAACCATTGGCTCCTGTTTATTCGTAATGCAATTCTTGTACCAACACCTTTGCCAGACAGCAGAAAAGAACCGGAAGTATTTTTTAGGCTTTTGCATCCTATTTGTTGTTCCTAACGGTTCCTCTTTTTTTCATTGACCTGTTATTAATTCGAACATTGTTCCAGTGTGGAGCACCATTTCGTTTAGGAATTTATGAAATCAGGTTTTTCCGCGACTCTATTAAGGCGGTTTTCAAATTGAATACAAAACTATATCAGTTGGCATTACTCTTGCATGAATACATTGGTGCAGTTGACCACATTTATAATTCGGGCACTCCTGCTGCACCATTAGCAGTAGTTGAACATACGCCATAAGTTATTACATTATTTAAGGGAGGTTTGCACTAATGGCAAAAGTCGACGGTGGAAGATTATTTGCCAAGGCCCTGAAACGGGAAGGGGTCACCCAGATATTTACCCTTTCCGGCGGGCACATTATGCCCCTTTACTATGGATGTCGCGCTGAAGGCATCAAGGTTATCGATGTTCGGCATGAGATGGCTGCCGCTTATGCAGCAGATGCCTATGCCCGTGTAACCGGAAAGCCCGGCGTGGTTGTAACCACAGCTGGTCCCGGTGTCACCGATACCGTTACCGCCATGGTTGAAGCCAGTCAGCAGGGATCCCCGCTTATTCATATTGGCGGAGCTTCCGCAGTGGCAGAGAATGAAACTGGTCCCCTGCAGGACATGAACAGCCTGGAAATCATGAGCACCTGCACCAAGTGGGCCCGCAAGATTTATGAGACCAAGAGGATTCCCGAATATGTAGCCATGGCATTCCGGCAGGCTCTGGATGACACTCCCGGCCCGGTTTATTTGGAATGTGCCATGGATATCATGGGTATGGTTTTTGTGGAAGAAGACGAAGTTTTCTATCCGGAAAAATACCGCACTGAAGCCAAAGCCTGGGGCGATCCTGCTCTCATTGATCAGGCTGCCGATATGCTGGTCAACGCCAAGAGCCCGGTGCTCATCATTGGCGACCAGGCCCGCTTTAATTGCGAACCCCGGGAAGCAGTAGCCGAACTGGTTGACTACCTGAAACTGCCGGTATGGTGTCAGGTAAGTGTCAGAGGCCTGTTTGCTGACGAAACCGCCAATCCCCTCTTCACTATTGGTGCTGGCGCAGTCTGCGGAGCCGATGTGGTTCTTACCCTTTCTGTTCACAATGACTACTTGGTCCGCTGTCTGGCTCCTCCGGTTGTCAATGCCAACGCCAAGATCATCCAGGTAAACCCGGATGTTACCAGGGTAGGCTTCAACAAACCGGCTGAAATTGGCATTGTCGGCGGTGCTGGCCCGGTTGCCAAGCAGCTGCTTGACGCCGTTAAAGCCAAGACTGCCAAGAAGACCGATATGACCTGGGTCAACCAGGCCGCAGAACTGGCCAAGAAGGGTGCCGCTCCTTACGTAGAAGGTTTCACGTCCGAGGCTCTGCCCATGAACCCGGGCCGTTGCGCCTACGAAGTTGGCAAGTTCCTGGCCACCGAAGGACAGGACTGGACCGTTGTCGCTGATGGCGGAGACGCCGCTCAGTGGATCAAGGCTGCTGCCAAAGCACGCCGCCCGGGCCAGATCGTTAACCTGGGACCGCTGGGAACCATCGGAACTGGAACCGGCTTTACCACCGGTGCCTGGGCCGCCAATGGCAAACCGGTCCTCTACTACACGGGTGACGGTAGTTTCGGTTTCTATGCCATGGAGTTCGACACCTTTGCAAAACAGGGTATTCCCGTGGTTTGTGTCATTTCCAATGACTCCTCCTGGGGCATGATTAAACTGTCCGAAACCTTTATCCACCCCGAAGAGGTCAAAAAAGGCCATGTTGCCACTGAACTATCCCACATGCGCCGTTATGACAAGTTCCCCGAAGTGTGGGGCGGTTACGGCAAGCTGGTAACCAAGCCGGAAGATATAATTCCCGCTATCAAAGAAGCGGTTGCCTCCGGCAAACCAGCCATCATCAACGTAGAAGTGGACAAAGTGAACATGAGCCCGGTCACCAAAGGTTTTGGTGCCGCTTTCATAAAAGACTAAATCGGTTAGCTCTCTTTAAGGTCGGTGCATTTGCACCGACCTTTTTTAAACCAATAAACGATAGAAGTTCATTTGTAAGAAAATAGCCTTTATTATTTGTTCGCAAATCGAACAATGCTCCAGATTGGAACATGGAATATCCGTTCCTCCAATAAATCAGCAAATACAACTCGCATAATCTCACCGGAAAACACCCCTCCACTTTCCGTGCCAACCTGGCATCATTTTTGCAATAGATATAGTTGGGATTGTAATATAAAGCTTTTTAGTTACCTACCCTACTGGTAGAGAGAGAAAGGAGGGAAACGGTACGGGACGAAACACAGACGACAAGGACAAGTACTACGTACTGGGTCAATTGGTTGCTGCCGTGCAGATGCTGGCGAAATCTGATCGGGTTTATAAGCTGTTGCCGGAGATCCGCAGCAACATTATTATGGCCATCGAAGGGGCCCAGACCACGGACGAAGTGGCGGGTATTCCCGGGAGGCTGACTGAAGTATTCGGAACAATTACCGCACCGGCATATCCAGCCTGGGGTGCTTCCCGGAACACCGCCAGAATTCTTCTGGGGGTTATGAACTATGAGCCATCCCGGCGGGCGACTATGGAAATCAAGTATTCCCCGCAGACGATGGAAATTATCCGCAACCGCGGCATTAGTATGGGGGAACTGACACTGGGAGCAGGTTCTCTGCAAAAAGCCTTTGAGGCCAGCCTGATAGAGGGCAAACTGCCCCAGGTTCTTTACCTTCCCGACGGTTTCGCCCGTGAAGGCGCCATTATTCTTACCGCCCAGACAGCGACAGATGTCGCTGCACTGGCTATTGACATTGCCAACCAACTCGATTAAGCGCGGAGGTGTATCCTAAGAAATGCAAGCAAAATTGCTGAGAATAAACCTGACCAATCAGACTGCCAAGATTGAAGATATTCCAGAGGATTATCTGCGGGATTACCTGGGAGGAGCCGGTTTGGCCGCCCGCTATCTCTGGGATGAAATTCCTGCCGGTACCGATCCAATGGGTCCGGAAAACAAAATTATGTTTTCCACCGGCCCACTCAATGGTGGCTCTTTCCCTACTTCGGGTCGTTATAACGTGTCCTGCCTCTCCCCTCTGACCGGCATTTGGCTGGATGCCAGCTCTTCCGGACGCTACGGCTATTATATGAGAAGAGCCGGCTTAATGGCTATTATCGTAGAAGGTAAAGCAGAAAAGCCCGTTTATGTAGTAGTAAATAATGACCAGGTGGAATTCAAAGATGCCGCCAATGCCTGGGGGCAAACGACTATTGCCGCTATAAAAACCATGCAGGAAGAAAGCGGTCTGCCCAAATCCAGTGTAGCCCTGATCGGACCCGCTGGAGAAAAACAGATGAAACTAGCCTGTGTTATGAACGATGATGACCGGGCGGCTGGCCGTGGTGGAGCCGGTGCAGTCATGGGTGCAAAAAACCTTAAGGGTATTTTAGTCACCGGTGATCAGGCGGTGGATTTTGCCAAAGCCGATGCCTGGAAAGAAATCGTCAAGGACTTTGTGGGCAAGATAAAAGAAAATCCGCTTACCCCAGCCTTACACGGACATGGCACTGCAGTAGGTATGGCTATGGCTACTCAAACCGGTGATGCCCCCACCAAGAACTGGACCATGGGCGGCTGGGATGGTTATATGGCCATTAGTGGTCCTGCCATGACCCAGACCATTCTGCGCAAACATCCCCCGGCCTGTTATGCCTGTCCCATTCAGTGCGGACGCTTTGTCGAAATCGAAGAAGGCCCCTACAAGATGAAGGGGGGCGGACCCGAATATGAAACACTGGGCAGTTTTGGTTCCAACTGCCTTAATGACAACCTGGCCTCCATTGCCTTTGCCAATGAAGTTTGCAACGAGTATGGTGTCGACGTTATTTCCACCGGTTCCATGATTTCCTGGGCCATGGAGTGCTATGACAAAGGAATTATAACCAAGGAAGACACTGATGGCATTGAGTTGACCTGGGGTAATCATGAGGCCATAATTGCTTTGCTTTACAAGATAGTAAATCAAGAAGGAATAGGTAAAGTATTGGGTCAGGGCGCACGCAGGGCCGCCGAAATAATCGGCAAGGGCTCGGATGCATTTACAGTGCATGTGAAAGGCCTGGAGGCACCCATGCATGACCCGCGCGCCTTCTTTGGCTTTGGCCCCACATACGCCACTTCCCCACGCGGTGCTTGCCACTGCCACGGTTATGTAGGCGGATGGGATGGCCGCAGAGGAATGCCGGAAGCTGGTGTTCCTGACGAATATGCCCAGGATCCCCATGGCCTGTCCGGTAAAGGCATATTGTCCAAGGCGGTTCAGGACTACTGCACCGCCATTCATTCATCCATCATATGCCTCTTTACCACTTATGCTTTAGGACCGACCGAACTGGCTCAGGCCCTTTCGGCAGCCACCGGCTTCGATTATACAGCTCAGGATGTTCTGAAGATTGGTGAACGCGTTTTCAACCTGCAGAGGGCTTTCAACAACCGCTTCGGTATCACCCGGGCGGACGACAATCTCCCTGTCCGGCTTATGACTCCCATCGTGGGAGGTCCTGCTGAGGGCTTCGTACCCAACCTGGAAGAACAACTGGCAGAATACTACGAAGCACGCGGCTGGGAAGCTGACGGACGTCCTTCCCAGGCTAAATTGCGGGAGCTGGGTCTGGAGTTTGTAATAGGAGAACTCTATGCCTAAGCTTACGGTTCACCTGTACGGGCCGGTGCCCGCCAAATTTATGGACCTGGACCTGGAATTTGACGGCGCGTTCAACCTGGAGATGGTGGAGCGAAGGCTTTTTGAGATGTATGGAGACATGATTCCCAAAGATTATCGAACCGAAGACGATCTGTTCAATCATCAACTGGTTATTTCCGGTGATGCCAAGGGCAAGCGGGTCGGATATGACGAAAAAGATATTTCCCATTTGGATGCTATCTGGTTCGTCGTCCCGGTCGGGGGAGGATAAGCCTCCCCTGACCGGGATAACATAAACACAAATAACGAATAGGAGGTATTGATCAAATGGCAAAAGTCGATGGTGGAAGATTGTTCGCTAAAGCCCTCAAGAGAGAAGGGGTAGAGCAAATCTTCACTCTGTCCGGTGGACACATTATGCCCCTGTATTACGGATGCCGTGCCGAGGGCATAAAGGTAATCGATGTCCGGCATGAAATGGCCGCTGCCTATGCCGCCGACGCCTATGCCCGCGTGACCGGAAAACCCGGTGTGGTAGTCACCACCGCTGGCCCTGGCGTTACCGACACTGTCACCGCAATGTGTGAATCCATTCTCCAGGGTGTGCCCGTTATTCACATCGGTGGCGCTTCTGCTGTAGCAGAAAACGAGACTGGTCCCTTGCAGGACATGAACAGTCTGGAAATAATGAGTGCGTGCACCAAGTGGGCCCGCAAGATTTATGAAACCAAGAGAATTCCGGAATATGTAGCTATGGCTTTCCGGCAGGCTCTGGATGATTTTCCTGGCCCGGTTTACCTGGAATGTGCCATGGATATTATGGGCATGGTCTTCGTAGAAGAAGACGAAGTATACTATCCGGAGAAATACCGCACCGAAGCCAAGGCTTGGGGCGACCCTGCTCTGATCGAAGAAGCTGCCAACCTGCTTATCAACGCCAAAGCTCCGCTTATGCTGATTGGCGATACCGCTCGCTTCAGTGCCGAGCCCAACGCTGCCGTAGCAGATTTGGCCAACTACCTGAAGATGCCGGTAAATACCCAGGTCATGGTGCGCGGACTATTTGCTGACGAAACCGCCAACCCGCTCTTCAAACTGGGTGGGGCAATCCCTTATGCCGATGTCATCCTGGCTCTGGGAGTTGAGTTCAACTATCGGCTAGGCAAGGGCCAACCTCCGGTAATCAATGCTAATGCCAAGATCATCCAGGTGAACGCTGACGTGACCAAGATCGGCTTTAACACCCGTGCCGATGTTGGTATCGTCGGAGGTGCCGCTCCGGTCTGCAAACAGATTCTGGATGTGGTAAAATCCAAGACCAAAGCACAGGAAGATATGACCTGGGTCAACAAGGCGGCAGAGATTGCCAAAGCCGGTGCTGCTCCCTGGGTAGAAGGCATGACTGCTGATTCCACTCCTATTCATCCGGGCCGCTGCGCTGCCGAAGTAGGAAAATTCCTGGCCACCGAAGGACAGGATTGGACGGTTGTATGCGACGGTGGCGACGCCGCCCAGTGGATTAAAGCCGCTGCCAATGCCCACCGCCCCGGCCAGATCCTTAACTATGGCCCGCTGGGAACCATTGGTATCGGAACCGGTTTCACTACCGGCGCCTGGGCTGCCAATGGCAAACCGGTCCTTTATTACACTGGTGACGGCAGCTTCGGTTTCTATTCCATGGAGTTCGACACTTTCGCCAAACAAGGCATCCCGGTGGTATGTGTGATTTCCAATGACTCCTCCTGGGGTATGATCAAGCTTTCTGAAACCTTTATCCATCCGGAAGAGGTCAAGAAAGGCCATGTCGCCACCACCCTCGCCCATATGCGCTCCTATGAAAAATTCCCGGCAGTATGGGACGGCTATGGCGAACTGGTAACCAAGCCCGAAGATATCATTCCCGCCATCAAGCGCGGTTTTGCCTCTGGGAAACCTGCTATAATTAACGTAGAAGTAGACAAAGAAAATATGAGCCCCGTTACCAAAGGTTTCGGTGCCGCTTTCGTGAAAGACTAAGAGCAGGATTCACAGTACTTCCCAGTTAGTGCCGGTGCCTTCGGGCACCGGCCTTTATTTTAATCAGGAGGTGGTAATAAAATGCGCTGTAGCGATCTGGGCGAAGATGGGGTTATAGAGCTTATTAGTAAGGACGAAAACAGTCCTGAAAACATAATAATCGGTATTGGTGATGACGCTGCGGTCATCCATCCCGGAAACGATCAGTATACCCTGATTTCCTGCCATATGCTGGTGGAGGATAGCCACTTTATTCGTAGTAAAACTACCCCTTATCAGGTGGGATACAAAGGAATAACCAAAAGCGTGGCCGATATCGAAGCCATGGGGGGAACATCTTTATACCTATTGGTAGGACTGTCCCTTCCACCCCACACGGAACTAAATTTTGTCGATGAGCTTTACCGCGGTATGGAAGATGCCAACTCCAAATGTAGTATTCATATTATTGGCGGTGATATGACCGACTGCCGGGGTCCTATTACCATCAGTCTTACCATCATGGGCGAAGCCGCCCCCGACCGCATTATCAAGCGTTTCGGCGCCCGACCCGGCGATCTGGTTCTGGTAACCGGTCCCCTGGGAGGGGCCGCCGCCGGCTTGCACCTGGTTCTTAATGAAGTCAGCATTCCGGATCGGAAGCTGGCAGAGTCGGCCCTGCTCAGACAATTGCAGCCCGAGCCCCCCATTGGGAAAGGTTCGGCATTGGCCGCTACTGGCGCCGTGCATGCCATGACTGATATCAGTGACTCCCTGTGCCGCAACCTGGGTAAAATGTGCACATTTTCCCATCTGGGTGCCACTATTCATATGGATAAGATACCCATTGATTCAATAGCCCTGGACCTGGCCCGGCACACCAGTTTGAACGCGGTTGATTGGGCCCTGTATGGCGGGGAGGACTTCGAAATGTTGGCCTGTGTAGACCCCCGATATGCAAAAGATGTCGAAAAAGCCTTAGGTGAGATCGGAAGCGACTGTTACTTTATCGGTGAAATCACATCAGAACCGGGCCTAAAGATTAATGAAAACGGTGCCACTCGTGAATTGACCTTAAAAGGCTTTGACCATTTTGGATAGGCTACTTAAGTAATTAATGGGGATAAAGGATCTAGTTGGAAAGACCCGTACCCTCGATCAGCGAGTAGCGGCTTGCCCACTTGAATCGAATAATGTAGAATAAATATAGCAATTGTCATATGTTAGAGTTTTTTGCTGTCTCCTGTAGAATGGAGGGTGATTTGGTGGGCACAGCCGTTTATTCGCAAGCCAAACGCAAGGATCAAGCGTGGCGAATTTTTGTGGAAAAAGGCGTACTTCCCGAAAAGGAGGTTCGCCCGGTGGTAGCACGCTCCTGGCAAAGAAGCCGCGGAGTCGATCCGGCTGCTCCGAAAAAGGAATGCTTGCCAGATAGTGTTCTGCAATTAAAACGATCACAAAACGCCAGTTTGATTTCTCTGGCCAAACCCATCATGGATGATCTGTCCTACATGGCGGGTCCTGACCATTTGGTGCTTCTCTGTGATGCGGAAGGGTATGTACTGGAGGCGGTGAGCTGCCAGGATATTAATCCACCAACCGGCTTTCACTGTACCGAGGAGCAAATTGGCACCAATGCCATCGGCATTGCATTGGTAGAAGGAAAATCTGTTGAAGTAACTGGGTACGAGCATTATTCATCCTCATACCACACTTATAGCTGTGCGGCGGTACCTATCCGCGATTGTAACGATCAGATTGCAGCCGTAATTGATATTACCAATCCCCGAGGCGACCTGCCGGCCAACATAATTAAGATGTTGGAAATGGGCGTTAAAGTAATCGAAAACCAGTTGCAATTTAAATACGAACAATTACGCCTGAATGAAATCAATAAGAGCTTCTCCTTCCTGATGGACTTTCTTCAGGACGGCGTTCTGGTTGTGGATACCGGCGGTATTATTGTCAGCGCCAATAAAGCGGCCCTGGATATTTTGGGCCTAAAAGAAGGAGAAACCGTTAATGGTCAGAGCCTAACGGATCTTATACCACAGAATCCCGAACTTGTAGATCAACTTCTTTCCGACCAGAAAGGTAACTTCTCAGAACATGTTCTCTTTAAATCTCCCCGGGGCTCGATTAATTGTTCATTGGTGAGCCGACAAATTATACAAGCCGCGGACGGTACCCGGCAGGTGATTATTCTTTTTGGTTTGGCAAAAAAACAATCGCATTCCACCGTTTCTTCACGCGAGGAGTTTTCTCCGGTCTTTAACTCCCTTATCGGTGAGACCCGGGAATGGAAGAATATAAAACGTCTGGCCATGAAGGCAGCCCGGGTTCTTTCCAATGTTCTTATTGAGGGTGAGAGTGGAACCGGTAAGGAAATAGTGGCCCGCGCTATTCACAAGGAGAGTGGCCGGGGAGGTCCTTTCATTGCTATAAACTGTGGAGCCATTCCCAAAGAGTTACTGCAGAGTGAGCTGTTTGGTTATGAAGACGGTTCCTTTACCGGCGCCAGGAAAGGTGGTTGCACCGGCAAATTTGAGATGGCAGATGGAGGTACGGTATTTCTGGATGAAATCGGAGAGATGCCGGTAGATATGCAGGTTAGCCTATTAAGGTTTTTACAGGATAAAGTGATCACCCGGGTGGGCAGCAGCAAATCCAAAAAAGTGGACGTACGTATTATTGCCGCTACCAACCGCAACCTGCGTGAAGAAGTGGTAAGTGGAAGATTTCGCGAAGATCTTTTCTACCGCCTCAATGTTATTAATATAGACCTGCCTCCATTACGGGAACGGAAAAACGATATTCCTTTAATCACCCAGTACTTGGTGGAAACCTTATGCAATCAATTTAACCGCCCCGTTCTTGATGTCAGCCCGGAAACAATTGAGATACTGTGCCGCTATAGCTGGCCGGGAAATGTTCGGGAATTAAGTAACATTATTGAGCATTCGGTGGTTTTCTGTGAGGATGATACCATTACCCCGGAAATCCTTCCTCCTTATTTATCTGAATATCGGCCACTGAACCTGCACACTGGAGGGGACCTGAAGAACTATGAAAAGGCTTTAATTATAAAGACTCTGGAACAATATAACGGCAATATATCCAAAACCGCCAGTGCTCTGGGGGTGGCCCGCAATACACTCTATCGGAAAATCGATAAGCTGGGTATTCGCTAATTAATGAAGTACAAGAGCCGTTCTCTTGAGAGCGGCTCTTTTTTTACCTAAAGAGCCATGATAATGTCTATTGAATAAAGCAATAAGAACCCGCCCGGGCTTTTTTGCATAAATCGGTTAAGAAAAGATACACTGGGAGTAAAGGGAAAAGCGGAAAGGATGAGAAAATATGCGTGATATGCAATTCAGTGAGCTTGCCCCGGAATTTCTGGGTCAGCTTCCCCACGGAGCCTTTTTATCGGTTCAGCACGCCGGGGAGGTAAACACCATGACCATCGGGTGGGGGTTTATAGGATACATATGGCAACGTCCTGCCTTGATAGTGGCGGTTCGCCCCACGCGCTACACCTATAATCTCCTGGAAAAAGAACGGGAGTTCACAGTAAGTGTCCCCGCTGCCAAGGAATTCAGGAAATCCCTGGCCCTGGCAGGCAGTCGGTCCGGACGGGATGTGGATAAGTTTTCCGAATTTGAACTGATGGCCCAGCCCGGTAAAACAGTAAGCAGTCCTATAATTTCTGGATGCCATTTACATTATGAGTGCCGGGTGCTTTATCGCCAGCCTTTGAATGCGGATGAATTACCGTCCGAGTTGATTGAAAAATTTTACCCACAAGGGGACTTTCATGTGCTCTATTTTGGGGAAATCCTTTCCTCCTATTATAATGACAGCGTCGGTTAACCTGCCAATATGTAACCGCCTACCACCGTTTCCCCCCCGGGGGAGGCGGCAGGTTAACCTCGAAACGGTGCCCGGAAAACAGGGAGTCAATCAGGCTTCTGCTTATGGCCCGGTCCACCTCCCAATAACTAGCCCCGCTGTAGGGATCCATGTAATGATAACCAGGCAGGGTCTGCATTATTACATCCTCTCCCCTGAAGCCGGGAGCCAGAGTAGCCAGGTAAAGCATATCAGCAGGGCTTACGTTGGTGTCGATATTTTCTCTAACCTGATTAATGAGAGCCGGTAACCTGGGAAGGTTCTCTTTACGAGTCAGGCTCTCACCGATTGCTTTTAAAAGAATCTGCTGTCGCCTGGTTCGCCCGATATCCCCTTCCTGAGGGCTGCGATAACGCGCATATTTTAGAGCTTGTTTCCCATTTAGGTGCTGGTAACCTTTACGCAGAGATCCCCCCGAAGAATAACTTTTCAGGTCGACGTCCACTTCCATATACACCCCACCCATAGCATCAATAAGCCGTTCAAAACCCGCAAAATTTGTCAAAGCGTAATAATGAACCGGCACTTCCAGCAAGTTGGCGACCGCTTTACATACGGCCTCGGGACCCTCAAACTGGTTAACCATGTTAAGCTTGCCGCTCCCCCGGGCAGAATGCACTCTGGTATCGCGCGGAATAGAAATTAAAACCAGCTTCTTTATCTTTCGGTTTATGGAAACCAGCACCATGGTATCACTGCGCGACGCTATTTCTCCGGGGCGCGCATCAACACCCAGCAAAAGAATATGCACCGTTTTCCCGCTTTCCAGTTGCGCCCGTAAGGAGGGAGTATAAAGCCGGTCCGCCTGAGTCCCCAGCAAGGTCAGGCTAAACAGGATTAAAAAAACCATTCTCGATTGGCGAAACTTGCCCATAACCGCCAGCCTCTCCCTGCCAATTCTGCTCTAATACCTATGCAATCCAGGCAATCGGCTAGAACCGCTTAGAGTTATTCGCTGGCGCATTTCTTCAGTAGAAAGGGGGGCATTTAGCCCCCCTTTCTCTTTCTGTCGAGTTATTTCAGTAACCTTCACTGCCAGTTCCCGGAACCGGGGGAGATTCCCCGTTGAGCGGGGCCGAAATCGGCGGGGTCAATTCTGGCTCCGGTTCTGCCACTGGAGAATTCTCCTCCATATCCCCCGTTCCCGTTTGCGGATCGGCAGCCTGCCCTGGAGATATCACCGGGGACGAGTCACCCGTTTCGCCGTTTTGCGGCACTGTTCCATCCGGCCCGCCGCCTGTTTCAGGTGTGGTCCCCTCCTCGGCCTCCAGGCCCTCCTGTTCCTCAGCCACTTCCTCGGTTTCTGCTTCGATTTCCTGCACCGGAGTTACTACATAACGCTTTTTAACCCAATCAGGCGGATCCTGCGCCACATTAAACTTCTGCCCGGCAAAAAGTCTATCGACTATCCCCTGGGCAATATCCGCATCAGCTTCCCAGTAACTGGCGCCAGTGGATGGATCGGTATAGGAGTATCCGGGAAGCGTTTGAGTAACAATGTTTCCAGCGCTAAATTCCCGGGCTGCTTTGACCATATAGCCCATATCACTAATGGGAATGTTGGTATCGACATTCCTGGCAATTTCCGGTATAAGCTGAGGCAGCTTGAGAATATTAGCCGGCTTGAGCATCTCTTGAGTTAAAGCCTTTATGAACTTTTGCTGCCTTTGAGTTCTCCCTATATCCGCAGTTGGACCTCCCCGATAGCGGACATAGCCCAGAGCATCCTCACCGTTAAGCCTTTGCACACCCGGCGGCAAGTTAATGCGCAGCTTCGGGTCGGGATCAGCATGCGTCATATCAGGCTCTACATCAATGGTCACGCCACCCAAAATATCAATAATACGGGCAAAACCATCGAAATTAGTCACCGCATAGTGATGGACCCTGACGCCAAGCAGTTTTCCTACTGCGGCGGTAGCCGCTTCGGGTCCATCGGTAGCATTAATGCTGTTGATTTTACGGTCTTGTCCTCGCACCTCCACCCTGGTATCCCTTGGTATCCATACCAGTGCTACACGATGTTCCTTTTTATCAATGCTGGCCAAAATCATGGTATCGCTGCGAGCCTTCTCCCCCGCCACACGTGCATCAATACCCATAAAAAGAATATTGACCGGTTTTCCCGTTTCTGCCTTTTCTTCAATACTGGGGCGAAAAACCCCTATTTCCAGATACTTGCCAATTAGTGCCCCTACTCCGAAGGTAAGTAAAAAGACGGCAATAAGTCCCCCCACCGCTTTAAAACGAGCTACTCTCAATCCTGTACGCCTCTTTCCCACTGAGAAGATTAAATAAATCCAACTTATTTTAGCAGGCAGCTATCTGTCTGTCCATGAATACATGGTTAACTCCTCTTCCCATTTAATACGCTATCCGTCCCCCTGTCTTACAGATCAGTAATCCGCTGGGATGTCCGGGTTAGGCGACGATAGACACAGATAACACGGATTTCCGAGATTTAATGTGGATTGTTTGCAAATGTGAGAACACTGCCCAAGGTAAATAATATCCCGGTTTGGATGGGTAAATACTTCCGTCGCCAAGACTTCGCATCGTTAACAAAACATTACTCTCCGGTGAGAGCACTATTAATTCCAAAACTATTCGGGTCTTCGATCATTTTTTAGCCGCACATATTAGAACAGGCGGTCAACCAGCCGGGTTAAAAGGTCTTCAATTCCCTTTCCGGTCTGCGCTGAAACAGCTATTCCCTGGCCGGCTTTGATAGCATTAGGCAAACATAAGTCAGTTTTATTGAAAACCGTGAGGATTTTCTCCCGCTCTACCCCCAGCTCTTCCAGTACCTGTTCAACTACGGCGATCTTTTCCAGATAGGCAGGATCTGCAACATCCACTACGTGTAAAAGCAGGTCGGCCTCGATAGCTTCGGCCAATGTAGAGCGAAAAGCGGCTACCAGGTGATGGGGAAGACTTTGGATAAACCCTACTGTATCCGTCACGAGAAATTCATGGCCCGCATAACGGAGCTTGCGGGTAGTTGTATCCAGCGTCTGAAACAGTCGGCTGTCCGCCTCGACCTGGGAACTTCCAGTACTGTGTGCCGCCTGGCATAGACTATTAAAGAGGCTGGACTTTCCGGCGTTGGTGTATCCCACCAGGGAAACCACCTTGAAGCCAACCCGGGAGCGACGCTGCCGATGCAAAAGCCGGGTTTTCTCTATATTTTCCAGTTGCCGGCGGATTTCTTGAATGCGCTTTCTTACCCGGCGTCGGTCCAATTCCAACACCTGCTCCCCGCTCCCTCGGGTTCCAATGCCCGCCCCGGTGCGGCTTAGCTCCTTTCCTTTTCCCGTTAACCGGGGCAGCAGGTATTCCAGCCGAGCCAGCTCCACCTGCAGCATTGCTTCCCGGGTGTGAGCACGCCGTTTGAAAATATCCAGCACCAGCATAGTGCGATCTACCACTGGCATCCCCAATTCCTTTTCCAGGTTTCTGACTTGAACCGGGGTAAGTTCACCACCAAACACAATTCGGTCCGGTTGGAGTTCACTAATCACCATCTTTAGTTCCTCCAGTTTTCCGGTACCGATGTAAGTTGCCCCCCTAGGCCGGGAAAGCTGTTGGCAAACCTGTAACAGTACTATCCCACCGGCGGCCTCTACCAATCCCTTCATTTCTTCCTGCATCATTTCTTCCTGCCCGGATCCAGTTCCGGCAGGTATTACAGTAACAATAACCACTTTCTCTTCTCCCCGGGTATCTATCAGCAATTAACGATCACTCCCTGGAAAAAATTTAACAACCTGTTTTATTTGCAGTCTGATTTGCCAAGTCAGTATCCCATCCTGGTTATGCCTTATTACCTATTGCCACATCATTCATAACCTCTTCCGCCTGGCTCTAAATTAAATAAACACTGATTATAACCTTCCCCCATTGAGAGGCAGATTCCTATTAATAATTTATTTAATATTTTAAAATAAAAGAGGATTATTTCGATTATTGTCGAATTGGTTTGATAGATAATAATATATTCCCTGGGGGTGCCGTCCGGGCTGAGAGGTGTAACCACACCAACCCTTGGAACCTGACCTGGCTAATACCAGCGTAGGAAGTGGGAGACCGTTGAAGGTTCAGCGTCTGTGTTTTCCACAGACGCTTTTTTGATTTAATGGCTGATTCTACGGCCAACCCTGTTGGTACGCATAAATATACACTGGTCCCGGTGCTGGAATATTTATGCATCCCCAGCTGGACATAATAACTTTTGTAGTGGAATCAATAGATATTTTAGAGTCTTTCCCCCGGTAATTGAATATAACCCCCAGGGGTGCCTGGCATGGGCTGAGAGGTTTGAAACCAACCCTTGGAACCTGATCTGGATTATACCAGCGTAGGAATGTGGGGTACATTGCTAAAAAAAAGCACCTGTTCACCCACAGGTGCTTTTTTAAATATACACAAGGAGGATTGCTATACATGAAAGGAACACAGTTGCAAGCCGCCCGTGAAGGAAGAGTCACTCCGGCCATGCAGATGGTGGCAGCGCAGGAACAAATGCCCCTGGACCAACTAATAACGGAAATAGCCAGTGGGCGAGTCGTCATCCCCGCCAATAAAAACCACCATAACCTGCAGCCCTGTGGAGTTGGCAAAGGCTTACGCACCAAGGTAAATGCCAATCTGGGAACATCCACTACTTACCCGGACATTGAACCAGAACTGCAGAAACTTAGGGCTGCCCTGGATGCCGGAGCCGACGCCGTTATGGACCTCAGCACCGGCGGAGACATCAACCTGTGCCGCCGGCAAGTGGTAGCTCATTCGCCGGTACCGGTAGGTACCGTCCCCATTTACCAGGCCATCGTTGCTGCCCAGCAGCAAAAACTCAAGCTGGTTGATTTAAACGCCGACGACCTGTTTCGGGTGGTGCAAAACCAGGCTGAGGACGGTGTGGACTTCATAACTGTGCACTGTGGAGTAACCCTGGAGGTAGTCGAGCGCCTGCGCCGGGAAGGACGCCTGATGGACATCGTCAGCCGCGGCGGTTCCTTCCTTACGGGATGGATGTTGCACAATCAACAGGAAAACCCGTTTTATGAGCAATATGACCGCCTGCTAGAAATTGCCCAGTGTTACGATGTCACTTTGAGCCTGGGAGACGGTCTGCGTCCAGGCTGTCTGGCTGACGCCACCGATCGCGCCCAGATTCAGGAACTCCTTATTCTGGGTGAACTGGTGGACCGGGCCCGGGAAGCCGGTGTCCAGGCCATGGTGGAAGGACCCGGCCATGTACCCATTCATCAGATCCAGGCCAATATCCAGTTGCAAAAACGCCTCTGCCACGAAGCTCCCTTTTATGTACTTGGTCCTCTGGTGACAGATGTGGCCCCGGGCTATGATCACATCACCTCAGCCATCGGCGGGGCCATTGCCGCCGCTACCGGAGCAGATTTTATATGCTATGTAACCCCGGCCGAGCACCTGGGACTCCCCACACTGGAGGATGTACGCGAAGGAGTAATCGCCGCCCGTATTGCCGGTCATGCCGCTGATCTGGCCAAAGGGGTTCCCGGGGCCTGGGAATGGGATCGCGATATGGCCCGTGCCCGTAAATCCTTGGACTGGAAGCGACAGATGGACCTGGCCCTGGACCCGGTTAAAGCCGAAGAAAAACGCAATAAGCGCAATCTTCCCGAAGAGGTGGCCTGTTCCATGTGTGGTGAGTTCTGTGCCGTACGGCTGGTAGAAGAATACCTCAATGATTCACACTGTTCCGAAACAGCAGTGTAAAACCTCGGGAGGTGATTACATGCACGTTACAGTAAACGGACGTTTTCAGGAACTGACTGAAGGCACTTCCCTTCCTGCTTATATCAAGTCCCAGGGGCTGGACCCGTCTGTGATCGTAGTGGAGTATAACTTCCAAATCCTTCCGGAGCAGGGATGGGAAAAAATCATACTGCAAGAAAACGACAACCTTGAAATCTTAAGGTTTGTCGGGGGAGGTTGATACTATGTCTGATAAACTAAAAATTTCCAACCAAGAGTTTTCCACCCGTCTTCTCATCGGCACGGGCAAGTATGCCTGTGACGAACTCATTCCAGACATCCTGGCCAGTTCGGGTGCGGAAATAATTACAGTGGCCCTGCGTCGAGTGGACTTTGAGGCCACCGTGGATAACGTAATGTATCATATCCCTGAGGGAATCCAACTATTACCCAACACCTCCGGAGCCCGCAATGCCCAGGAAGCGGTGCGGATAGCCCGCCTGGCCCGGGCCATGGGCTGCGGAAACTGGATCAAAATTGAGGTTATTTCGGATAACAAATACCTTCTGCCTGATGGATATGAAACTATAAAAGCCACCGAAACCCTGGCCGGAGAAGGTTTTGTTGTATTGCCCTACATCAGCCCTGATTTGATGGTAGCCAGAAAGCTAGTAGAAGCAGGTGCAGCCGCCGTAATGCCACTGGGCGCACCTATCGGCAGTAATCGTGGATTGAAGACACGCGAACTTTTGAAGATTATTATTGAGGAGATTCCCCTGCCGGTTATTGTCGATGCCGGCCTGGGGCGTCCTTCCCATGCCTGTGAAGCCATGGAATTAGGCGCGAGTGCCTGCCTGGTCAACACTGGAATTGCCAGTGCGGCCCATCCGGTTAATATGGCCCGGGCCTTCGCCCAGGCCGTGGCTGCCGGACGCCAAGCCTTTTTGGCCGGTCCCGGAGCCAGTCAGGGAACAGCCCGGGCTTCATCACCGTTGACCGGTTTTCTTTATGAAGAACAAGCCAATTAATGTGACATACTCAAGGGAAGAAGGTTGGCAGATGAGTTTCTATGACCTTTATTGCCGCTACCGGGATTTCGACTTTGATCATTACTTTTCCACGGTAGATCATTATCAGGTGGAAAGGATTTTGCAGCAGGATCAGGTCCGGCCGTTGGACTTCCTCGCTTTGCTCTCCCCGCTGGCCGGGGAACATTTGGAAGGTATGGCGCAGAAAGCCCATCAGGTAACCTTGCGCAATTTTGGTCGGACCATTGTTCTCTATACGCCCCTGTATCTCTCCAATTATTGCAACAACCAGTGTCTGTATTGCGGGTTCAGTGTTCGCAATCATTTTGTCCGCAAACAACTGACTATTGGAGAAGTAGAGCAGGAGGCTCGATTAATCGCCGCCAGCGGTCTCAAACACATATTGATACTCACAGGCGGGGCCAGAAAAATTGCTACCCTGGAATACGTAGAAAAGTGCGTCAGAGCCATTCGCCCCTACTTCACTTCCATCGGCATAGAGATTTATGCCTTGAATGCACAGGAGTATGCGCGTCTGGTAGAGGCCGGGGTAGATTCTTTGACCATCTACCAGGAGACCTACAACCCAACCCTTTACGCCGAGCTGCACCCCAGTGGCCCCAAGCGTGACTATCGCTTCCGCCTGGATGCGCCCGAGGCAGGCTGCCAGGCGGGAATGCGGGCAGTAAACGTCGGGGCTCTATTGGGTCTGGACAAATGGCGCCAGGAAGCCTTTTTCACCGGGCTGCATGCCAATTATCTGCAAAATCGCTACCCGGAAGTGGAAGTGGCCATTTCCATGCCTCGGATGCGCCCCCACCTGGGCGACGGTTACCAACCTGCTTATCCGGTTGACGACCGGGATATGGTACAATTCATGACCGCTTTTCGCCTCTTCATGCCCCGGGCCGGGCTTACCATGTCCACCCGTGAAAGTGCACCGTTCCGCGACCACATTATCCGACTGGGTGTAACCCGCATGTCAGCAGGCTCCAATACCGCAGTAGGAGGAAGGACACTACAGGAAAAGTCCCCTCAGTTTGAAATTTCTGATCAGCGCAATGTTACGGAAATGGTCCAGTCCATTCGTGAACTAGGCTACCAGCCGGTCTTCAAAGACTGGCATCCACTGTAATCTGCCGCAGAGGTCAGGCGGTTAGAAAACGGAGTCTTAACGGCTGGTGATAAGACTACT
>CAZLYH010000006.1:0-43970 GCA_964563775.1 uncultured Syntrophomonadaceae bacterium
CCCTGCCGCTGGGAAGACGCATAACGGGAGGCATTCAAGCCGGCCACCTGGCCTTCGCCCACGGATTTTGCCACCTGATAGGGCGGACCGGTGCAGTCTCCGGCAGCATAAACTCCGGGCAGATTAGTTTCTTGCTGCCGGTTTACCTTGATATGTATATCCTCGATCTCCAAACCGGGGATTAATCTGTCCGGCGCAGTTTCTCCGCCCAGGACGAATAGACCTTCCACTGCAATTACACTTCCGTCCGCCAGCTGTAAACCTTGCACGTGATCTTTTCCTACGATCTCTTTGGGTTTTGCGGCCATGATTTTGACTCGCCGGTCCAGGCTCCCCGGGTTTTTATAAAGTGGAAGATAGTAAACCTGGCGACAGATTTCCGCCATAAAGTTAGCCTCATATTCTGCTTCCCTGCTGTGGGCTATCAGCGCAACATCCTTGTCCCGGTATAGAGGGCCGTCACAGGTGGCACAATACCCCAGACCACGGCCTAAATATTCCTCTTCCCGTGGCAGAGTCGGCTGGTAGGGAATTCCCGTGGCGATAATAATGGTACGACTGCTTAGGACCCGGTCTCCGGCCAGGATCTGGTACAGACCATCCACCTCGCCAATCATCTCTGCCTTTACACTGGTTATCTCCACTTCCAGGCGTTCCACATGCTCCATAAACCGCTCCAGCAGTTCCTGCCCCCTTATCCCTGGAAAGCCAAGGTAATTATCTATTTTCTGGGCTTTGTGCAGTGGAGGACTACAAACTTCGTTGCCAATTACGATAACCTTCTTGTTGCGTATGCGAGCATTAAGGGCTGCCGAGAGTCCAGCCGGCCCACATCCCAAAATGGCCAGGTCGTAAACTTCCTGCATGGCGCTTCCCCCTTTCTATTTTTAACCCGATTTAATTATATTCTTCTTCCATCTCTGCTTCCAGGGAAGCTTCCAATTCCTCCAGATTAGTCCCCACATATACCATTTCTCCCGGACCACAGTTGGAACAGGCGGACTCATACGAACTGTATTCGCCGGGATAGATAAAGCCCTGCAAACTAACTACAAAAAAGCGAGCCGGCATCCCTATCACCTCTCTATCTTTTCTAACCTGTAGTTTGCCCACAAAGAGCAATTCACTTCTTTATTCATCTTATTTTTAAAGGGCTCTTTCGGACACACTAAAAGGGAACCATAATAGAAAAACTGTAAACAAACGCAAGGGGCGTGAAAGGTTGGATGCAGGAATGGCTATGCAGCCATTAGGCGGGCAAAAGGAATTTACGCTGAAATGGAAACGGGTTTTTTTCGAAAGAGAGGCCTTGGACTACCCCCTGGGCGGACAGGTTTACCAACGCCTCCAGAAGGACGGGTATACAGTGCAGTTCCTTCAATCCCACAACCGGGTAACCGGCATTCCCGGCAGAGAGCCCCGGGAGGCATTCTTTGCGGGAAAAAGCACTTTGGTTTTCGGCATAAGACGCACTTTGGATTTTGCCAGCTGCAAGCCATCGGCTCACTACCAGCTTCCTCTGGTTACCGGTTGCGCCGGGATTTGTGAATATTGTTATCTTAATACCCAGCTGGGGAAAAAGCCCTATGTCCGCGCCTATGTTAACGTGGAAGAAATACTCGCCCGGGCCGCACAATACATTGATACACGCCAGCCGGAAACCACCATGTTTGAGGCGGCAGCTACGTCCGACCCCCTGGTGGTAGAGCCTTATACCGGCGCCCTGGCCCAAACTATATTATTCTTTTCCCGGCAGGATAACGCCTGCCTGCGTTTTGTAACCAAATTCCCGATGGTGGACAGCCTGCTTGATCTGGATCACCGGGGACACACCCGTATCCGTTTTAGCATCAATAGTGAGCGGGTGGTTAACCAGTACGAACACCGTACCCCCAGCTTGCAGGATCGACTTCATGCACTGGGCAAGGTCATGCGGGCAGCTTATCCGGCCGGAGTAATTATCGCCCCGGTAATCCTGGAAGCAAACTGGCAGGCTGAATACCGGGCCCTGCTGGAGGATCTGGGTCGGCAGGTTAATTATTCCCCGAACATGGACCTGCACTTTGAAATCATATCCCACCGTTTCACCCGGCGCGCCCGCAGCAACATCCTGGAGGTCTTTCCCACCACCACCCTGCCCATGAATGAAGCAGAAGGGCGCAGCTTTAAATACGGTCAATTTGGCTATGGTAAATTCGTATATACGAAGGAAAGGCTGCAAGAAATGAAGGATTTTTTTCAGGAGGAAATCACCAGGCGCTTTCCCGAAGCAGCAATTGATTATATTATTTAACAGGTTTAAACGCTTAACCCGTGGTTGCGCAGCATACGGCGCAGGTCTTCCGGGTGGGGTGGACTGCCTAACTTAACCGCAACAAAAGGAATCCCGGCCGCCTCCACCGCCCGGCGGGCGAACCGCCCCGCCAGTTGCTTACGTTTGCTGTCATTATCGCTTTCCCAGCCGATGACCAATACAGGGGTGAGATCGGTTCTACTGCAAACCAGTAAATCTGCACTTTGCTCGTTGATACGCTCGGAATAAGCCAGAAGGTTTTTGGCATTGGAAGCTACGCTTAAAAAACCCGCCAGATGTACTCGCGGCAAAGCAATATATCCGTAGTCGGAAAGCACCTCGTTTAGAACCTGGTAGTAGGCCGACTCCTTACCTGACAATAGCTGGGCCCGTTTTTCATAGGGCATGTCATCAAGCTCGATCCAGGCATTGCTCAAATCGATTACCTGCCCACCCTTTTCCTTTGACCGAGGACTTTTTTTACTGCTCTGTTCTTTATAGGCGTCCCAGACCAGTTTGGCCACCAGCAGGCCGATTATTAATAGAATAACTTGTCCCAACCGGTTTTCCTCCCATCCGGTATGTGTCTCTTAACCTGGCCTGCACCCAGGCAACTTATATATTATAATAATAGCGTGCCTTTTGCCAGTTAGTGGCCGTTTCGGCCCAGCTATTGGAATGAGCCCGACTTCAAGGTAGAATTAAAACACCTTATGTTATTTAGGAGGCCATCAGTATGGAATACCTGAGCAGCCGAGGCAATACACCCCGGGTAAGTGCAGCAGAAGCTATAAAAATGGGAATGGCACCGGACGGCGGTCTGTTTGTTCCGGAAAGTATTCCCCGACTAAGCGCCGCCACCCTTGAAGAGATGGCCACGCTAAGCTATCAAAACCGAGCCGCTCTCCTTTTCAAACTGTTTTTAACTGACTTTTCCCGCGAGGAGATTGAGTCCTGTGTTAACGGGGCTTATAACTCGAAAACCTTCGACCACCCTGGGATTGCCCCTCTGCATAAACTGCAGGAAGGCATTTTTGTGCTGGAATTATGGCATGGTCCCACCTCGGCTTTTAAGGATATGGCCCTGCAGGCTCTTCCTTATCTGCTTACCATCAGCACCCGCAAAACTAGCGAAACAGGTGAAACGGTAATACTGGTAGCCACTTCGGGGGACACCGGCAAGGCAGCCCTGGAAGGTTTTAAGGATGTTCCGGGTACTCGTATTATAGTCTTCTTTCCCCAGGATGGGGTCAGCGAAGTGCAAAAGCGACAGATGGTAACCCAGGAAGGGAAAAATGTCTGCGTGGCTGCCGTACAAGGAAATTTTGATGACGCTCAAAACGGAGTCAAACGAATCTTTGCCAGCCGGGAAATCATTCGCTTGCTGGGTGAACATGACTACAAAATGTCCTCGGCCAATTCCATCAACTGGGGACGTCTGCTCCCCCAGGTGGTCTACTATGTTTCTTCTTATGTAGACCTCTGCTCTGCCGGTCAGATAGCCCCGGGGCAGGCGGTTAACATCGTTGTCCCTACCGGCAACTTCGGTAATATCCTGGCAGCTTTTTATGCGACAAAAATGGGCGTTCCTGTAAACCGCCTGATCTGCGCTGCCAACGCCAATAATGTACTGACTGACTTTATTAATAGCGGGGTCTATGACCGCAACCGCAAGTTTGAAAAAACCCTGTCTCCGTCTATGGATATTCTTATTTCCTCCAACCTGGAGCGCCTGCTCTTTGAACTGACTGACCACGATGATGCCCGGGTTTCCTACTGGATGGAAGAATTGAGGAACACCGGTCGATATGAGATAGAGAAGTCCACCCACCAGGCTATCCAAAAGATATTCTGGTCCGATTTCAGCACCGATGAGGCAACCCTGGCCCGCATCCGTACCACCTGGCAGGAGTATGGTTATCTGGTGGATACACACACCGCAGTGGCCCTGGATGTCTATGCCCGTTACCGTAGGTCAACTGGAGACCAGACCCCCGTTATAATCGCCTCCACTGCCAGCCCCTTCAAGTTTGGCAGTGCCGTCGCCACGGCGGTAATGGCTCCCGAAACCATTGTGGGTCGGAATGAATTTGATATCCTGCGTATACTGTCCCAGGAAACCGGTCAGACCATCCCCGCCGGTATCGCTACCCTGGAAGAAAAGCCCATCCGCCACCAAACCGTAACCGCTGCCCAGCAGATGGAAGCCACCGTTTTGTCGTTTCTGGGAATTTAGGTGGAGTGTGATAGAGACGGGCAACCTTGATAGTTCCCCTGGCATTGAAGTGCCGGAGAATATTGTAGGGATATCACGACGATAGACACAACAACCTTAATGATGGACCGGCACTTAGGTGCCGGTCCACATTGTAGTCCCCGACGGGTTTAACACGGATTATCTTGGATTCACACAGATGTTATTGACGCTGATTAACGTTGATTAAGCAATGCAAGAAGAGAAGTGCACCTACACATTTTTTCAGCGCAAATTAGGGGCGGAAAAACCTGCCGGGTTTATAAATCGTTCCATAAGGGTGAATCCTTCCTTGACAAACACTCCCCGAGCAGCCGCCTTTTCGTGAAAAATGCCCGGTCCCGCCTGTGCGGGCTGCGATTTACGGTAGATCAGGAAGGGTACCGGGTCATTGCTATGCGTCCGCAATGACAACGGGGTGGGATGATCGGGCAATACCAGTACATGAAGATCCTCAAAGTCAGGCAAGGCCTCCACGATCCTCCTTATAACTTCCCGGTCAATTTGCTCGATACTCCAGATCTTGGCCTGCAGGTTGCCCTGGTGCCCCGCTTCATCGGCTGACTCGATATGTAGAAAAACAAAATCCCGGCCACCCTTAAGTTCCTTTAAAGCCGCTTCGCCCTTTCCAGCGAAGTTGGTTTCCACACCCCCGGTAGCGCCAGGTACCGCAACCGGTGTTAACCCGGCCGAAATACCCAGACCCCGCACCAGATCAACAGCCGCCACCACAGACCCTTCCAGACCGAAACGCTCCCGGAAAGACGTTAATTGCGGCTTACGTCCCTCTCCCCAGAACCAAGCCGATACGGCCGGAGATTTTCCTTGCTGCCGGCGTTTTTCATTAACGGGATGGTCCTGCAGGATAAGAGCACTGCGCTCCATCAGGTCCAACAAGATAGAGCCATCCTGGCCCTGGGGCAAATACGATCCGATTATACGGTCGGAAATGTCGTGCGGGGGGGTAAGATCAACCTGCCGCTCTCCCCCATTTTCCCACAGCATGAGATGTCGGTAGCTGATTCCCGGATGAAAGCGAAATTCTTTGTTCCCCAGATGCGCATTCAAGGCAGCTATCAGTTGGTGAGCTTCCTCACTGCTTATTTCCCCGGCGCTATAATCCAGCATGGTCTTTTGGGCATAGTTCCCCTCATCCGAGAGAGTAACCAGGTTGCAGCGTAAAGCCAAGTCTGCTTCGCCCAGTTCCACCCCCATACTGACCGCCTCCAGGGGAGAACGACCCGTGTAATATATCCGGGGGTCATATCCCAAAACCGCCAGATTGGCAACATCACTGCCCGGCGGAAAGCCTTCCGGTATAGTCTGAACCATGCCGATACTGGCCTGACAGGCCAGCTTGTCCAGCCAGGGGGTCTTGGCATATTCCAAAGGAGTGCGCGAGTCCAATTCCTTGATAGGATAGTCGGCCATGCCGTCGGCCAGAACAACCATGTATTTCAAATTCGTCAACTCCTATTATCAGCTTTCTATCAGTATACCACCCCATCGTTGCCAGAGGTTAATTGCGGGTAAAGCTGGCGGATAGACTGCTGATTCCACTGCAATAAGCAATAAGCAATAATATTCTGGTTGATGCAAAATAGGGTTTTCGCCGAAAAAACACCGTATTAATTTTATACATAATGTGGTTGGCTATAGAGTTGCTAAATCGGTGCAAGGCATCAATCTCCAGCTTATCCCGGAGCCAAATACCTATCTTAGGATTGCTTCCCTACCTGATTGCCCCCCTGGCTTCTAGCCATAAGGAGTGACCGGTAGGCATCCATGATCAGAGCCGCAGGTTGCATCCGGCTCAGGGAATGGGAACAGGCCAGCCCCAGGCTTACCGTAACATAGGCAGCGACATCAGAACCGGTGTGGGGAATACGGGAGGCGGCTACCCGGGAGCGGAGGATCTCTGCCAGCACCGTTGCCCCCAGAGAATCAGACTCAGGCAGCAGTATGGCAAAGTCGTTTTTACCGTAGCGTGCCACCAGATCGCCGGGGCGGTTAATCTCTTCCCGCAAAAGTTGGCCAACAGTAGACAGACAACGACGGGCATCTTCCTCCCCGTTAAGATGGACATAGGCTTCATAATCGTCTATGCTCAGGAAAATGAGCGAAAGAGGCCGTTCTTCACGCAAAGAACGCTTCCACTCCCGGTCCAGGGCCTCCTCCAATTGCCTTTGCGCAGGCAGACCAGTAAGCGGATCAGACACATTGCGGTCAGAAGAAATTCGAAAGCTCTCTACTTCACCCCTGAGTCCCTGAATATCTTTTTCCAGTTCCGCGCATTTGCACATCTCTGCTCGCAACCGTTCCGCCAGGCTAACCACCGTCAAAAAACCAACCTCTTCAACGGGACGGGCAAGCATAATCACCGGAAGCCAAATACTGGGGTTAATGCTCTCAATACTCCCGGTTTCCATTAAAAGAATAACCGGGATATGTTCCCATCCCGGCATGGTATTAAGCCCTCTCGCCAGGTCAAGACCCCGGAAAAGATCCTCCACCTCATTGTAGACCACCAAATCGATACCAGTTACCCAGTCCTCATTCTTAATTAGCAGCTGCTCCAGGGAAGGCAGATATAAGACATGGTTTTTTCCACTATTTCTTAGCAAAGGATTGAGGACTTCTCTACTGTATGGAGTCGGATCAACCATCAGTATGTTCATAACACCACCCCCTGAGTAAAATGCCACCCCGGCCAAGGGATGCTTTGTTATACATTCTTTATGACCCGACAAATTTCCTTCAGAATCCAAAAAAGGAACTAAAAGATAAACCCGCTTTATGACCTCAGTTTTAATCTCCATGCTCAGGTCTCAAATTTGTAGACATCAGCAAAAAGCATTCATTTTAATCCCCTACATCCAGAAGAACAGGTACATGTAGGCAGTGGCTATCATCAGAGACAGGATCATTAGGGGAAAACCCACCTTGAAATAATCCCTGAAAGTAAAACCATAGCCATGTCTTTCGGCAATCCCGGCCACGGTAATATTAGCCGAGGCTCCGACCAGAGTTCCGTTGCCACCCAGACAGGCCCCCAGTGCCAGGGCCCACCACAGTGACTCCATCGGCATACCCGAAACCTGTCCGATGGTCTGCAAGAGCGGGATCATGGTCGCCACAAAGGGAATGTTGTCCACAAAAGCAGAAGCAATCCCGGCCATCCACAAAATTAGTATCCCGGTCAGGACCAAATTCCCTTCACTCAGCTGCAACGCTCCGTCAGCCAGGGCCTTGATTACACCATTGGCATCCAGGGCACCTACAATCACAAACAAGCCAGCAAAAAAGAATATGGTGGGCCATTCCACCATGAGGAGAATCTCCTCCGGTTCCTCTCCGGTGATGAGCATGAGAAAGGCTGCTCCCAGCAAGGCTATAGTAGCCGACTCCAAGTGCAGGGCCTGGTGAAGAAAGAATCCCATCATAGTAAGGGCGAGAATGAGCATAGACCGTTTAAGGATAGTGTAATCCTTGATAAACTCCTTTTCGTCCAATTCCAACAGGCCGCGAATTTTTTCTTCATCACTCTTCATGCGACCACCATATACACGTGCCAAAATAAAAATGGTCACCAGCAGGATAACCAGGGCAGGGAGAGCCAGGTTGGCGGCAAAATCCAAAAATCCCAGGCCGGTAGCGCTGCCAATCATAATATTGGGAGGGTCACCGATCAGGGTTGACGTTCCGCCGATGTTGGAGGCCAGGATTTCTGTAAAAAGAAAAGGCAGCGGAGAGATATCCAGGCGGTCAGTTATAACAAAGGTTACCGGTACGATGAGCAAAACAGTGGTCACGTTGTCCAGCAGAGCAGAGAGAACCGCGGTAATCAGGCCCAGGGCCACCAGAATGTACACCGGGCGCCCCTTGGCCACCTTGGCCGCCTTTACCGCCAGATAGCCGAACACTCCACTGCGCCTGGTGATACCTACGATAATCATCATACCAATCAAGAGGCCCAGGGTATTAAAATCTATGTACTGGCGAAAGGCCTGTTCCTGGCTGAGCAAGCCCAGGGCTACTACCAGGGTGGCTCCCACCAGGGCTATAACCGTACGGTGCACCTTCTCGACAATAATAAAGGTATACACCGCCAGAAAGATTATCACGGACAGCCAGAAATCAACCATTTTCAACACCTCTAAAAGCATAATTCTCAAGCATGTTGCTGATATCGTTTAGCAAACATACAAAAAAGGGTGGTGACCAAACGGCTACCCACCCCGGTAAGCCCATCCCTTTCGGCTTAAAGGTCAATATCCTTGCAGACTTGGCCCTTTTCCGCCCCAGAAGCCGGCTTTCGCCGGAATGCCTTGACCGAATCCTGGTATATACCATTATGATTACCCTTTATCTGTGACTAGAAAAGATAATAGAACAGCATTATGGGAAAATCAAGACCTTAAATGTTTAACTCCAGAAAAACAGGAACATATAACCGGTAGCCAGCAGCAGGGACAAAATGGTTATGGGAAAACCCACCTTGAAAAACTGCCAGAAACTGATGGGAGATCCGTGCCTTGCGGAAATCCCCGCCACAATAATATTAGCTGATGCCCCCACCAGGGTCCCGTTGCCACCCAGGCAGGCCCCCAGCGCCAGAGCCCACCACAAGGAATCCATTGGCATGGCTGAAGCCTGACCAATAGTCTGCAAGAGAGGAATCATCGTAGCTACAAAAGGAATATTATCTACAAAGCCGGAAGCAATACCGGAAAGCCAGAGAATAAGCACCCCGGTCAATACCACATTCCCTTCACTCAACCGCAGCGCTCCGTCAGCCAGAGCATTTATGACCCCGCTGGCCTCCAAAGCTCCTACAATAACAAAGAGTCCAGCAAAAAAGAAAATAGTCGGCCACTCCACCATAAGTAAAACATCCTCGGGCTCTTCATTGGCAATCAGCATCAGCAAAGCTGCTCCCAGCAGGGCAACAGTTGCTGACTCCAGGTGCAAAGCCTGATGAAGCAAAAACCCTATCATGGTCAGGCCCAGGACCAACAGTGATTTCTTTAAAAGGCCATAGTCTTTTATAAATTCCTTTTCATCCATCGCCAGCAGTTGTTGCACTTTATCTTCATCCGTATGCATCTGGTTGCGAAAGAAAAAGGCCAGAATGGCAATGGTAATTACCAGAATCACCAAAGCCGGCAGGGCCATGTTGGCAATAAAATCAATGAAACCCAGGCCGGTAGCACTGCCAATCATAATATTGGGAGGGTCGCCGATCAGCGTAGCCGTCCCACCAATATTGGAGGTCAAAATCTCCGTAATAAGAAACGGAAACGGCGAAATTTCCAGTTGATCGGTAATAACAAAAGTAACCGGCACGATGAGAAGAACCGTGGTAACGTTATCCAACAGCGCCGAAAGAACGGCAGTAACCAGACCCAGGGCGACAAGTATATAAACGGGACGTCCTTTGGCCACCTGGGCCGATTTGACCGCCAGGTAGCCAAACACCCCGCTGCGCCGGGTAATCCCCACAATAATCATCATACCAATCAGCAGTCCAATGGTGTTAAAATCTATGTACTTTGTAAAGGCCTGGTTCTGACTCACCAGCCCGAGGGCAATAACCAGTGTCCCCCCCACCAGGGCCACCACCGTGCGGTGTACCTTTTCCACAATGATAAAAGTATAAACGGCAAGAAAAATACCTACGGCCAGCCAGAACTGTACTGTCTCCGACATGACTGTCCTCCTATCCTATCCTAATCGGGCCCACGAAAGTTGTTGCAACTAGTATACCCTCCTTAAGACACAAAAAAGCAGGTAGCCTGTATGGCTACCCACCCCAGTAAGCCTATCTCTCCGGCGTGAAGGTCATATCATTTTAGACTTAGACCACTCCCGCCCCGCGCCTCCGGCTTTCGCCGGGCCGCTTCGACCGAAAAGAAGAGTATATTATTATGATGATTACTAATCATACCCCAAACCAGGACCGGGATCAAGCCAAAGCCGACAGCTATACCTTTTTACCCCTGCTCACGAACCTTGAATTTGGCTGTGCTTTGCTGCATTAAATCTGCCATCTGGGCCAGATGGGCAGCCGTTTCGTTGATTTGCTTCATATTCTGGCTTACCTGTTCTACCCCTCTGGCCACTTCCTGGGCTCCCGCACTGCTTTGCTCAATAGTAACCGCAGTTGCTTCGATTGCCTGGCCCACTTCCCGGTAAGACCGTACAACACTTTGGGTCAGCTCCGACACCCGCGCGGATAAATCAGCAAAGAATACTGCGTCATCCCGGTATTGCCCGCCAATTTCATTCATTGTCGCCAGTTCTTTAATAATTACCCCTTCCAGGAATTTTAGCAGTTCTCCAGCATCTTTAACCAAGTTGCCGATCGCGTTCTCAACCTGCACCGTCATCTTCTGAATACTGGATACGGTGGTGGAAGACTCTTCCGCCAGTTTTCTAACCTCCTCGGCCACTACGGCAAAACCTCTTCCCTGTTCCCCCGCCCGGGCCGCTTCGATAGCGGCATTAAGAGCCAGCAGGTTGGTCTGGTCGGCAATACCGCCTATTACTGTGGCCAGACTGGAGATTTCGTTCACCACCCGCGCGTCGTCAATTGCCTTGCGCAGACGGCCTTCGATATCCTGATAAATACCATTGGCATAGGCGCTAGACTGCTGGGCTTTTTGCTGAATCTGTTCGGCTTTCGCCTGGATCTGAATCGCCTGATCGGTGCTAACCCCCGCTTCCCGGTTAACCTCCTCCAGAGCTGCCTGAATCTCCTCACCGGAAGCAGTCATTTCTTCGGTGGAAGCAGATACCTCCTCCAGCCCGGCCGCAATCTCCTCCACTGCCGCTGACGCCTCCTGGGTATGACCGTACACTTCGTGCGCTCCACTGGATAATTCCTCACTGCTGGCCATTATTTCCTGGGCCGCGCGGGCAATACCCCCTACCAATTTGGAAAGAGCAGTGGACATCTGCTCCACACTGCTCGCCAGCAGACCGATCTCATCCCGGCGCTGCAAAAAGGCCTCCGGCAAAGAAATGCTAAAATCACCCTGGGCCATTTCATCCAGTTGTCCCACCGTAGTCTCCAGAGGTTTGACGATGCGTGCTTCCAGCAGAAAGGCTGCAAAAATAGCAAAAAGCACCGCTAGAATACAAAAGATGAAGATACTGCGCTCCGCTCCCGCAAAGTTATCAGCCGCATTTTTCTTCACCTCCTGCCCCAGCCTGTTGTTATCTTCCTGAAGGAAATCAGTTGCCCCGTCAATAGTATCACGAGCCGTCTTCAGTTTTTCCAGGGTGACCGTCATAGCCAGGTCAGCCTGTCCCTCATCAATCTGTTGAGTAAAGAGCCTGCATCCCTCCTCGTAGTCAGAGAAGGCCCTACTCATTTTTTGCATCTCTGCCTTTTCTTCCTCGCTTACAGCCACCTTTTCGTAATTCACAACCGCCTGCCGCACCGACTCCAGTTCCTTCTCCATGTCGGCTCTGGTAGCAGGACGTTCGCCAACCGCCACCGCCGTATACTTCCAGACGTTTTTGGCCGCAGCCTCCATCCCGGCGTCTATTTCCGCCAAGTCTTTTCCGGGTTCAACAACTTCCGTATACATTAGATCGGTCCCCTGGGAAATGTAACTAATATCCAGCCAGCTCATAACACCCAGTACAGCAATTATCACCGCAAGTAACAGAAATCCTCCCAGTAATTTGGTCTTGGTCTTAAGGTTGTCCAAACTACGCAAAGCTCACTTCTCCTTTCCTTTCATCTCTTTATCCCGCAAGAAGTCGGAGGAGGATTTTCCTCCTTCCCTTTCCACCTTCATACCCAGATGGAAATTTCCGTTCAGGGCTTCGCCTCCGCCATCTTCTCTGCTTTACATGCTGACCTTCGCAATTATCTGCAAAAATTATTATTGATGTGAGTTTATTCTCCTTTTTCCTTTTTTCTCTAACTATTTCTATAAAATATCGGCAATCCCTTCCACTTTCTTTAGACCTTCTCCGCTAAAAAAGCCTGTTTCCGGGACATTTTTTGCTTAAATTATCTAAATCACACATTAGCAATTAAATCTGGGTTAGATGGCATTTACCGCCATAATAGGCGGGGCAAATTTAGGCTGGGGCAACATCCAGGTTAATGGATTCAAAACAAGCTTTGGTGGTATCCTTCAGGAGATTGATGGCATGGTTGGCCTGGTGGTCGGGGAGAGTACTTAGGCAGGCCCGCAAATCCGGCCGGTTAAAGGGGTAAACAGATTTGAACAACAAAAACCCACCCGGTTGGTTTTCTTGGCTCAACTGGGTGGGTTAATTCCGAAAAAAATATCCTCTTCACCATATACACGTTATAGAAACTTGTTCAGTTCAGAAATATAAAATGGTCGGAGTGACTGGATTTGAACCAGCGGCCTCTACGTCCCCAACGTAGCGCTCATACCAAACTGAGCTACACCCCGACGCAACAAATATTCTATAACAGAACCTGCTTCCCGTCAAGGGAATGGGGTGATTTATCAACTCTTATCCCCTGAATATGGTCACCTGCCGCTTTTTGGTATAAGCAGCCTGACGTTTCCATACTTCCAGGGGAGTAAATTAAACGATTATTCCACACTGTCGAGGGAGAATTTCCGGTGGAGGACGTTTACCGCTTTTTCAATCTGCTCCTCGTTAATTATACATGAAACCTTGATTTCCGAAGTGCTGATCATTTCTATATTTATGCCTTCCTCAGCCAGGGCCTCAAACATGGCCGCAGCCACGCCCGGATTGCTCTGCATACCGGCGCCGACAATAGAGACTTTGGCCACGCGCTCTCCGCAGGCCATCCCTGAAGCCCCCATTTCCTCCACCAATCGCTTTACTACCGGCAGAGCCCTTGGCACATCGCTGCTTTCAATGGTGAAGGCGATATCGTTATGTTCATGCCGCGTGGCACCCTGGATGACCATGTCCACATTGATTCTCTCTTCGGCCAGCCCCTTAAACAACGAACTGGCTACTCCGGGGCGGTCAGGGACGTCAAAAATGGCTATCTTGGCGCAATTTCTATCATGCGCCACTCCAGTTACAATGCGCTGTTGTTCCATGTTTCCAACCTCCGTAATGATGGTTCCGGGTGCAAATCCGAAGCTGCTTAGTACCTCTATATCCACGCCGTAGAGCATGGCAAATTCCACCGCTCGGGGCTGCATGACCACTGCCCCCAGGCTGGCCATCTCCAGCATTTCTTCGTAGGCGATTTGGCCCAGCTTGCACGCGTCTTTTACAATTCGCGGGTCAGCCGTATATACCCCGTCCACATCCGTAAAAATCATGCACCGCTCGGCCTTTAGGCTGTAGGCCAGAGCCACGGCGCTGGTATCGGAACCTCCCCTTCCCAGCGTGGTGACATCACCTGCGGGGGAGATACCCTGAAAACCTGCTACTACCACGACTTTATTCTGCTCCAGTTCCTTTAGGACTCGCTGGTTGTCTATACCAGTTATGCGCGCCTTGCTATGAGTGGCATCACTGCGGACCCCGGCCTGCCATCCGGTCAGGGATATGGCCGGGCAGTCCATGTTTTGCAGGGCCAGGGCCAGCAAGGCGGCTGACTGCTGTTCGCCCGTGGCCAGGAGCATATCCATTTCCCGTGCCGGCAGGTTTTCTCCCGCCTGGGCAGCCAGTTCCAGCAGGTCATCGGTGGTATCCCCCATAGCCGAGACAACTGCCACCACCTGATGACCTTCCTGCCGCATGCCCCGTATCCGGGACGCTATATTTTTAATTTTATCGATGGTGGCTACAGAACTTCCTCCGAACTTGGCAACCAATAATGGCAAAATTCTCACTCCTCCAAGATAAGGTTCAGTCAAAGAACTGCCCTTTGACTTACTCTATGATAGCGCCGTCCCGGCAGATTCGCTGGGGCGCATGGTCATTTCCTTGACTTTGACTTACTCTATGACAGCACCGTCCCGGCAGATGTTGAGGTGGTGAATCCGGCTCTTTATCCCCCGGGCAGCGAAGGCAGCCTGCATGGCCTGGCCGACCTGTTCCTCGCTGCCGGTAGTAAAGGCCAGGACGGAAGGCCCCGCACCGCTCAGGGCAGCTCCCCGGGCCCCACTGGTCCGGGCAGCCAGCAGAGCTTCTTTAAGGCCAGGTACCAGGTGTTGGCGGCGCGGCTGGTAGATCATATCGTCCATGGCCAGCTCCATATGTTCCAGGTCCCGGTTGAAGAGGCTGGCCAAAAGGTAACAGGCCCGTTGCAGATTGGCCACGGTATCCTCTAATTTTACTGCTTCCGGCAACACTGAGCGAGATTTTTCCGTGGGCAAAGTGAAATCAGGAACCGCCACTACCACCTGCAGGTGTTCAGGCAGGGCGATCTTCTGGTAATAGACCTGCTTATCGTAAATCATGGCCGTGGTTAGTCCTCCGACCAGTGCCGGAACCAGGTTGTCAGGGTGACCTTCCATTTCCAGGGCCAGACGCAATAAGGCTTGCTCATCAAGGTCTGTTTCGGCAAAATGCTGCCCGATTAGCGAGCCGGCCGTGATTGCCGCCGCGCTACTGCCCAGTCCCCGTCCCAGGGGAATCTGGTTTTCCACCTGCAGGCTAAGAGGAATTGGGGTCCGGCCACAGCACTGAAAGATGTGGTTGACCGCTTTGGTGAGCAGGTTGTCGCCGGCGCTGTCGTTCAATTCCCCGGCACCACAACCGGAAAAGGTAACCAAGCTCTGCTCTGCCCTTTCCGCCCGGACGGTGAGAAAGAGATCAAGGGCCAGGCCCAGGGTGTCAAACCCGGGGCCCAGATTGGCGCTGGTAGCAGGAACCTTTACCGTAATCATAGGCACTATACCGGCATATCCTGCCGGTCGGTTCCTTCCAGGCGTATTACGTTATTAATTTCCCCCACGATGCTCATCCCCCGCAGAACAGTAAGGGAATCCCGCAGATCCTTTTCCCTGACATCGTGGGTAATGAGGATAAGTTCGGCCATATCCAGTCCGCTGGTTTTCTGCAAAACGGTGGCCAGACTCACATTGTTGTTGCCGAATACCCCGGCGATGCCAGCCAATACCCCGGGGCGGTCCTTTACTGTCATACGGATATAATACTTGGCCAGCAGCTCATCGATACTAAGTATAGGCCTTTCTTTATAACAGGTACAGCCAATACGCCCATTACTGCCATGCATTTTATTGCGGCCAATTTCGATAATGTCCCCGGTTACAGCACTGGCGGTAGGCATTTTGCCCGCTCCACGTCCAAAGTGCATCACTTCGCCCACAGCGTCGCCATGAACAAAGACCGCATTGAATACATCACTAACTGCCGCCAGGGGATGGGTCTTGGGCAGAAAAGCTGGGTGCACCCGCGTCTGAATCCTCCCCTGCCGGTCCTGCTTGGCAATGGCCAATAATTTAATGACATAACCCAGTTCGGAGGCATAGCGAATATCAGCGGGCGTGATGTTGGTAATCCCTTCGACATGTACATCACCCAGGGTAACCCGACTGTTGAAGGCAATGGAAGAGAGAATGGCTATTTTACGAGCTGCATCCAGTCCCTCCACGTCTGCGGAAGGGTCGCTTTCGGCATAGCCCAGTTCCTGAGCTTCAGCCAGAACCTCACTGAATTCCCGCCCTTCGCGGCTCATTTTGGTAAGGATGTAGTTGGTGGTACCATTGAGAATACCAATGACCTCTAAAATCTCGTTGCCGGCCAGGGATTGCTTCAGTGGGTAAACAATGGGAATCCCCCCACCCACGCTGGCTTCAAAATAGAAATCCACCCCGTTGTCGCGGGCGGTATCGAAAATCTCCCGTCCCCGCACCGCTATAAGGTCCTTGTTGGCGGTAACGACATGTTTTCCCTGTTGCATGGCCCGGGTAATAAAAGTGAAAGCTGGTTCCAAACCCCCGATAAGCTCCACGACAATATCCACTTCCGGGTCACTTAGAATCTGCTCAAAATTACTGGCGAGCTTATCCTCGGGAACTCCGGCAGCCAAACATTTGGCCTGGTCCCGGTCCAGGACCCACTTTAAGTGAATGGCGTCACCAGTCCGGTGGGCAATAGCTTCAGCGTTACGCCCCAGCAGTTCCACAACCCCGGACCCTACCGTGCCACATCCCAATAAAGCCACATTAATCATTTTGTACCTCCCGGTTAACTTTTTGCGACCAGTTCTACGTTTAGTACCCCGTTCAGGCTTCTCAGCGCTTCCAGAAGCTCCTGCACGGACACGGTTAGTTCTTCTATACTGATAGATAGGGTGACATAGGCGACCCCGTGCAAGGGCAGGTTTTGATTAATGGTCAATACATTTCCCTGCAGGGTGGCTACGCAGTTTAACACCCCTGATAGAATACCTGATAAGTGTTTAAGCAGCAAGGATACCGTTATGAGCTCAGCATTATCGGCATTAAAGAGAGGAAAAACGCCGTCCCGGTATTTGTAATAGGTACTCCTCGCCATGCCCAGTTTATCCACTGCATCTAGAATGTTTTCCGCCTCACCCCGAGCCAGTATTTCCTTGGCCAGAGCGGTTTTACGAATCGAATCCGGCAAAATATCTTCCCTAACCATATAGAAATTACGCTTCTCGTCCCCCAAAACGATCACCACCTGTCTATGTCCGGCGGAACATTTTCTCCTCTATACGGACACCATTATAGCATGACCGGGTCCAGGTAACAATAGTAAATGAGGAACGTTCTAAGGTTATCCCAGGATTGACCCCCGCTCCATCCAGAGGCTCGCCTCCTTACGCTGCCTCGCCTTCGCAGTATTTCTGCCCTGCTCCGTCAACCACTCCTGCTATTGATGCATTCCAACAGGATTCTCGCCGTAAAATCATAATTGGATATCGGGTAATAGCCAAAAATCCAACCGTCCGGCCTTATCACAAAAAAAAGCCAGCCGGTTGGCTGGCCAGTTGGGTGAACTGTTTTATGGTTATTATATGATGATGCAGATAAGTCCTCCGCTGCCTTCATTGACAATACGCTGCAGGGTGTCCTGGAGTTTGACCTGTGCATTTTCCGGCATGCGGTGCAGTTTGTTCTGAATACCTTCTCTTACCAGGTCGTGCAGGGATTTACCAAATATATTGGAATCCCATATTTTCTTGGGGTCTTCCTCAAATTCATCCAGCATGTAGCGTACCAGTTCCTCACATTGCTTCTCCGTGCCTATGATGGGTGTAATTTCGGTAGTGATATCAGCCCGGATAATGTGTAGCGAAGGTGCCTTGGCCTTTAGCTTGACACCAAAGCGGCTGCCCTGGCGGATGAGTTCGGGTTCCTCCAGGAACATTTCCTCCAGACGGGGGGTCACAACTCCGTAGCCGCTGTCCTTTACCTCTTCCAGGGCAGAAGACACCTTGTCATATTCGCGTTTGGCCACGCTAAGGCTCTTCATTAAACGCATGACGTCATGGGTCCCTTCCACCTGGAATCCGCTTACATCACTTAAGGAACGGTAATACAGCTCCTCGGGTACAGTAACATCAATGGCGGCAGTTCCGGTACCCAGGTTCATCTCTTCCAGACTGACATAGCTAACGTTTTCAATATCGTTCAAGCGTTCGATGGCCCGGTCCACATCCCGGACTTTCGTGATGTCAGCCAGGATTTCGCGGATGGAGCTTTCCATGTTTTCGCGCAGCCAGAAGTCCTCGTCCAGTTCATCTACCCAACGGGGCAATTTAATATTAACTTCCTGTACCGGGAATTCGTAGAGGACCTCTTCCAGTATCCCGTATATTTGCTCCCCCGTCATGTTGGCGGCGTCGGTGGGAACTACGGTGACACTGTACTTTTCACTCAGTTCCTCAGCCAGGGTCAAGGTTTCCCGGTCATAGGGGCGGGTGGAATTCAAAACGATGATAAAGGGCTTGTTAAGTTCCTTGAGCTCGGTAATAACCCTTTCCTCAGGTAATTCATAGCTGCCCCGGGGAATTTCGCTGATACTACCATCAGTGGTCATGACGATACCGATGGTAGAGTGGTCGGCAATGACCTTCCTGGTTCCTATTTCGGCCGCTTCTTCGAAGGGAACCTCATAGTCAAACCAGGGAGTCTTTACCATGCGAGGTTCATCATCCTCTTCATAACCCAACGCACCCTCAACCGTGTAGCCAACGCAGTCCACCAGGCGGACCTTCAGGCTTAGCCCGCTGGCAGTGGTGATATCGATGGCTTCATTGGGAACAAATTTGGGTTCGGTAGTAGTGATGGTCTTCCCCGCGCCGCTCTGGGGAAGCTCGTCTTTGGCCCGTTCCCTGTCATAAATGTCTTTTATGTTGGGGAGAATCATGAGTTCCATGAATCTCTTGATAAAGGTAGACTTACCCGTTCTGACCGGGCCCACTACTCCCAGATAAATATCGCCTCCAGTCCTTTCGGCGATATCGGTTAAGATGTTGTTTCCTTCCACTCTTCTTTTTCCCTCCCTCGGATAAAGACTTTGAAAGGCACCCTCCCTTCGATGCGGATACCCTTTTGTCACAGTTGCACTATAACGGTATAAATATATTTATCAATTTTCGGTAATATAACCAGAAAAGAAAAAAAGTGTGCTCTCGCGCACACTTTTTACCACCCGGTAATATTTTTGGCTCCCTCTTCTATCTCATGTTTTTTTCGTCGTTTCATCAAGTAATCGACTTCGTCACGCACCCCGGCCCCCTCATAGAGTATCCGATGGACAGCAGCGCAGATGGGCATGTCGACATTCATTTGCCGGGATAGCTGGTATACCGCCCGGGTGGTATGGACTCCTTCCACTACCATCCCCACTTCCTGCAGCGTCTCCGCCAGGCCAAGGCCGCGGCCGAGCATCTCTCCAGCACGATGGTTCCGGGAATGGGGGCTGCCGCAGGTTACCACCAGGTCCCCAATCCCGCTCAATCCGGAAAAGGTTCTCGCATCTCCTCCCAATGCTACTCCTATACGAATCATTTCCGCCAGGCCCCGGGTTAAAAGGGCGGCGCGGGTATTATCCCCATAGCCTAACCCGCTGGTCATGCCTGTGGCCAGGGCGACAATGTTTTTCAGGGCCCCTCCCAGCTCCACTCCGGCCACATCCGGATGGGTATAAACCCTAAAAACCGGTGACATATATACATCCTGAACCGCAAAAGCAGTTTGTTTTTTAAATGCAGCCACGGTAACGGCGGTGGGAATCCTTTTTCCCACCTCCTCAGCGTGACTGGGCCCGGATAGAACCGCATAACACTCTCTGGCTTGCGGCCCCAGGAGGTCTTCCACTACCTGGCTCATCCGCATCCCGGTCTCGATTTCCAGCCCCTTGGCCGTGTTGACCAGAATACTGCCGGCAGGAAGCCTTAACTTGATAGTGTCCAGCACTTCCCTGATTGCCTGAGCGGGTACAGCCAGAACCACCATTTCCGCCCCCGCAAGAGCCATTTCCAGGTCAGGGGTTACTTCCACATTCTCGGGAATGTGTATCCCGGGAAGGAAGATTTGATTTTCTCGCGCAGCATTTATATTTTCGACTCCGTCTGCGGGTCTTCCCCATAAAAAAACCCGGGGGACATTACGACTGAGAACCAGGGCTTGAGCAGTCCCCCAACTGCCCACCCCCAGTATGGCAACTTTTTTCATAACTGACCTCCTGGGTTATCATGGAGTATGTCTTTCAGGCCCGGCTGCCCAGGCGGGGCTCGCTCCCCTGCCTGAGGCGCTGCAAATTCTCACGGTGACGGTAAATTACCAAGGCGGCCATAATCGCGCTCAATAATATAAAAGGGGCATCATAACCTGAGAGCCACACCAGGAAAGGCAGCACCAGGGCCACCATAACTGAAGCCAGCGAAACATAACGACTGCCCAGAGCCAGGACAATAAAAATCGCCAGCAGGATTAAACCCACCCGGGGAAATAAAAATAAAACAATTCCTCCAGAACTGGCCACTGCTTTTCCTCCCCGAAACCGCAAAAAAACCGAAAAACAATGTCCAACCACTACTGCCAGCGGGCAAAGGACCAAAAGATAAGTATTACCCGACTCTACAGCGATCCAGGCCCCAGCTGCTCCTTTGAGGAGATCGCCGACCAGGGCCAGAACTCCCACCAGCGGACCAGCTGTTCGCAGAACATTGGTGGCACCCACATTGCCGCTTCCCCGCTGCCGCACATCCACACCTTTCAACCAGTAGGCAAATATGTAGGAAAAGGGAATGGAACCTATGATATAGCATAATAGTATCAGGGCTGCTTCACGCACCATATGCCCCCCCATCAAAGCTTTTCTTGGCTCTCCCGGTCATATCCTTCTTTCTAATATTACCTACTTCCCGCTGTTTTGTCATCAGCCCGGCGAGGCTTTTAGCTCCAGGGATCTTTTCCCGGGTTTTTACGCACCAGCAAGCGGATGGGAGAACCCTCGAAGCCGAAGTTTTGCCGGAGGGTGTTTTCCAGGTAGCGCAGGTAGGAAAAATGGACCAATTCCGGATGGTTGGAGAAAAAGATAAAGGTGGGCGGAGCGGTACGCACCTGGGTAGAGTACAGTATCTTCACCTTTTTACCCCCTCCTCCGGGAAGCGGGTTTAAGGCCATGGCCTCGTTTACTACCTGGTTTAACTCCGATGTGTTAATGCGACGGTTATGTTGCCCGACCACAAAATCAACTATATCCAGGAGCTTGAAAATGCGCTTTTTGGTCAGGGCGGATACATACATGATGGGACTGTAGGCCAGAAATTTAAATTCTTCTCTGATCTCCTCGTCATAGCGGTTAATGGTTGTACTGTTTTTTTCCACCAGGTCCCACTTGTTTACCACGATGATATTGGCCCGCCCCTGTTCATGAACGTAGCCGGCAATCTTTTTATCCTGGTCACGTACGCCGTCCACGGCATCTACCATGATAAGAACTACATCCGCCCGGTCTATGCTGCGCAATGCTCTGATGACACTGTACCTCTCTGTGCTCTCTTTGATGCGCGACTTGCGCCGTATCCCGGCTGTGTCTACCAGGGTATATTTTCTTCCTTGAAACTGAAAGGGGGTGTCAATGGCATCCCGGGTGGTACCGGGAATATCACTGACGATCACCCGTTCTTCCCCCAGAAGAGCATTGACCAGTGAGGACTTGCCGACGTTGGGACGCCCCACGATCGCGATGCGAATGGTGTCATCGTCCTCTTCCTGTCGGGGCGCGGGGCCAAATTGGCTAACCACCGCATCCAGCAGGTCGTTGGTATTCAAGCCATGCATAGCGGAAATAGGAATGGGTTCCCCCAAGCCCAGGTTATAGAATTCAAAGTATTCCAGCTGCTTGTCGAAGTTTTCCACTTTGTTGGCGGCCAAAACCACCGGTTTATCAGCCTTGCGTAAAAGATCGGCCACCTGCTCATCTTCGGAGGTTATCCCCTCCTTGCTATCCACCATAAAAAGAATCACGTCGGCTTCCTCAATGGCCAGTTCTGCCTGCAGGCGGATTTCCGACGCAAATACATCTTCCCGGTCAAAGCGGATACCACCGGTATCAATGATAATGAACTCGTGCCCCGACCATTCACTATTGTCGTAGAGCCGATCCCGGGTCACCCCTGGAGTATCCTCGACAATGGCTTTTCTGTTTCCCACCAGACGGTTAAATAAAGTTGATTTACCCACATTGGGCCGGCCTACAATGGCCACCACTGGTTTACTCATCATCTATCCTCCCTGAAACTCCGGCCCAGAACGGTTTCCACCAGGGAACGGGCACTGCCGTCCACCACCAGCATCCGGCATCCGCTTTCCCGCTCCAGATCGCCAACACTCTTGTCATCCAAAAGCACCGTCGAGCTTTCTCGCAGTACGACTGCAGGTAGTATGACCTCTTTACCAACCTGCTGGTCTCCCAGTGCCTCTATAATATCTTGACCGGTTAGAAGACCGGTTACGCTTACATTACCTCCAAAATAACGGTTCCTTACCGGAATCAATTCCAGGGAAAGCCCCCCGATTTTATTCAACTCCTTAACCACCGGAGCCAATACCGGCAGGGCTGAAAACCCGGTTACCATGATCAGGCTACGGGGCGAAATCTCTTTAGGAAACAACGGCTTTAATTCGGCAAACTCGTCCAGGAATATTCTGGCCAGGCCGATGCCATTTTCAATTTGGCTGTAATCATCATAGTATTCAGCCGGGGGAAAAGGCTGTCCGGCCAGGACGTAAAATTCATCCGCCAGGTAGACAAATCCCGTTCCCCATCTGCTCCTGAACCCTTGCTGTTTATGAGTGATATTGACAATTAAATCTGCCGCCTCCGCCGCGGTGAAAGCCCGCAGGGAGTTCAGTCCCTGGCGATGACCAGTTAACCCTACCGGAACAATCCCTACTGACTGTACCGCGGGATGGTAGCTGGCCAACCGCTCAATAGTCTCTTCCAGTACGGGCCCATCGTTAAGACCGGGACAGAGAACCACCTGGGTATGAATCTCGATACCCGCCTGTGCCAACCGGTTTAAATCCTCTTCTATATTAGCTGCCCGTTGATTACTCAGCATTTTGGCCCGCAGAGCCGGGCGCATACAATGTATGGATACATAAAGCGGGCTAAGACGCATGGTCAATATCTTGTCCCAGTCCTGCTCGGAAAGGTTGGTGAGAGTGATAAAGTTGCCATAAAGAAAAGAATAGCGATAATCGTCGTCCTTTACATAAAGGGACTTGCGCATATACCCGGGAAGCTGGTCCACAAAACAGAAAAGGCAGCGGTTGCGGCAGGTTTTCAGACGGTCAAAAACCGCGCCGTCAAATACCAGCCCTACTTCCTCGTCGTAATCTTTCTCAATTTCCACGGTCCAGGTCTCTCCATTGGGCTTGCCGATGTCCATGAAAAAGTGATCATCCTGAACCCAATAATTGTAATCCAGGATGTCTTTGATATCCTGTCCGTTAATCGCGAGCAGCATATCCCCGGCCTCTACTTCCATCTCTTCTGCAATACTGGAGGGAAGTACCTCCTTTATTAAAACGCCCACGGCAACCTCCTTCGAAGTCATTAACCATTATGCGGTAAAAGCCGAACTGAAGCAAGCCTGTGGGTTAGTAAATCTATGCTTGTTTAAGAACCTCCTGCAGATGGGTGGCCTCGTTCATCAGCCGCTGCCACTGCAGCCGAATCAGGAACCAGGCCAGATGACGGCCAGGCTTTTGCATTCCCGGCCAGCCCGAAATCTTTTCCAAGAAATAGAGCAGGTATTCTCCCCGGATTCTAACCGGGCATACCATCAGGTCCTTCCCGGAGAACCCCAGGATTTCCCTAAGCTGCTCAATACTCTTGCGAGCCATGTCAATATGCCGGCCCATACCCAGGCTATAGAATTCATTTCCCGCCCGGTCGCTCCCCAGGTATACCGGGCAGCCGTCCCTGTCCAGGCCAGTATCTCCAAAATCTGATAGCTGGATCTCCCTGTTGCTGCTATCGGTTTGGCAGAAAAAATGCCGGGCTAGAACCAGGCAATGATGAACACCGGTTGTTCCAAGCAAGATTATTTTCAACTTTTTCCCTTCTGTTGCGTGGATTGCATTGATTTCAGGTGAGTAATTTCCACCAGGTTAAGGAGTTCGAAGAAGGCCTGACGCGTCCCCCTTCCCAGTACCGGTCTTCCCAGGGCTACCAGGCCTGCCCGGCGGGAAGCATACCCTCCCAGCTTCATAAACCAGTTAACCCGATTCATGGTATTGACCGCCAGTACCTCCCCTTCTTTTCCGAGTATACCGGCAATACCGGTGAGGAGGTTGGAGTAGCGATCTCCCAGACTTTTTTTACCCAGGCAATAAACTTCGTTGTTATATTCGTCCACACCCATAAATTTAACGGCGCCAAAATCTTCATCGGTGGTTTTATCAAAATAGGGTAGAGCCATCATTTCTTCCAGGGTGGGAAGCCGATGCCGGGGAAGAAGGCGCAGGTGCAAAGCCGCAGCCAGAACTGAAGAATGGGAACCTCCATAACAGTGATAGATTACTTTCAAATCCATCCCTCCCGCGCTGGCCCTCTAATGTCTGGTGATAAAGAAAACGCCATTTTCCAAATCATGAACCACCCCGCCCAGAATGCGGGCCAGCAGCAGGCAGGTCCGTTCCTGTTCATGTTTGTCTCCGGCCAAAATGACCGGACACCCACCAGCGGTAACTTTGCTGCTGTCAGTAGTCACAATGGCCAGGATGAAATCTTTGAGACTGGTATCCATCTAGTCGGCCGCCTTTCGTCCATAGAAAGTACCCAGTGTCGTTCCCCGGGAGGACTCCAGAATCGGTACCCGTTTGATGATTTGCACCAGGTATTCCAGGTCGGGCTCATTGGCCACGATGAAAAAGGCCAGATAACCTTTATCAACCTGTTTTCTGGCCATGGGAGCCAGTTCCGTTTCGTTGATATCTACTTTGGTGCCCAGGATGGAAACCACATCGTGAATAATGGCCATACGCTGTCCGGGTGCATGCAAAGTCAGACGAGCATCATCGTCTTTAGGTTTAATCAGGACTCCCATACCTTCACTGAGGATTTTTTCCCGGGTCTGGGGCAGCCCGACATTCATCATGACCACGTCCCCTACCATTAACAAGGAGCCCTCAAAATGTACCGGGGCCGCTTCTATGGTAGCGATGTCACCGATGTGTCCCCCAGTTTTGATAAGCACTGAAAAAGTAATACAGGCCAACCCTACCAGAACCGCATAAGGCCAGCCCAGCCATTGCATCGCGGCACTGGTAGCCAGCGCTGTCAAAATGACCAGATAGTTGCGTGCCTCGAAAACCCGTGCTATCCCTTCAATATAGTCGCTGCCCCGAGGTACAAGCTTGGTCTCTTCCAGCTTAAGCAGGGTCTCTCTTTCCATGTTGCGTATTTCCCTAAACTGCTGGGCGGCCAGTACCAGGAAAGTTACCGCCGTGTAGTCTGGTTTGGCTATGGCTGGTATGGCCACTGCTCCCAGACCTGCTGCAATAAAGCCCACAGCCAAGTGTATCAGCTTGCCATGCGGATAACTGGGATACTGCCGATAGTCGCTGCGCAGCATCATCCACCTGTTTACAAACCCGACCAGTAAACCCGCTAAAATAATACTTCCATAGCCTGGCATGGCTTATCTAATGTTGGTGCCCCGGTTGAGCAGATAGTATCCGCCGGCAGCGGCTGCCACTACCACCAGTATAATGAGAATAGCCGTTCCCGCACCTTGATTATCCCGGGTAAGGGGTTTGGCCGCCGGTCCCTGGGTGGTTGCCCCGCTCGTTCCCAGGATACTCGGCAGGGTATCGGCGAAGATGGCCGCCCCCTGCTTGGCATCAGTCTTCGAATTAGTATGTGAACCCACTTCAATAAGAATAGAGCGAGGGCTTAAATCCTGGTTAAAGTCACCTTTGCCAATAAAGATCCCATTGGAAAGACCGGGCGCATTCTGATCCATAGCAGCTTTTACACGTTTTGCAAACTCCAGATTGGTCTTCATATTGGGATTGGTGCGCCCCACCACCAGTTTGACTTTGGTCACCTCTTGTCCTTTCACCTGGGCTTGGTACTGGGAAGCAGGTACCGCATCCCGATGTACGTCAATAACCACGTCGGGATTCTGCCTGAGCAGGCTGGCCGCAGTACGGCGGGAACGACTGTAAGCGTTGATATCATGGGGATTATGATTGTTTTTACTGTACACTACGTTAAAGCCTTTTCTTTTCAATTCACTTACGAAGGTATCCCCCACATCATAAATGCCGCCATTGCCATTAATACTGGCGGTACCGTCTCCGGGCAAATAGGATTCATCACTATGGGTATGGTACACGGCAACGGTAGGGGTGCGCCCATTGACAACCGGGATAACTGCGTCTTCAAAAACCCAGGCCTGCTTTTTCTTGTCAAAGGAAGCGGCTGGCATTTTTTCCTGACCCTGATAAACACAGCGGGCGGTATTTCCCACCACCTCTACCACCTTGTAGCGGGAGTTGTCGGGACAGATAAATTCATCTCCGTTATGAACCTGTAAGCCGGTCAGGTCAATAATGTTATTATTTTCGTCTACCAGGGTCATGTGTTGACCTACCTGCCGCTCGGCATGGGCCAGGGCCGGTGCTGAACCCAGCGTGGACCCCAGCAGAACGAGCGCCAAAATCATGCTATAGTAAATGGCTTTACGCATCGTCATCCCCCCGTTCTTCTTCCAGACGCGGTTTGTGAGCGGGCTCCGGTTCTCTAAGATTGCGGACCAGTTCCTCTGGGCGCCCCTCGGTTTCCGGACCGCCCTGGATTCTTTCCAGGGTTTCCCCGATGAATTCCGCCAGCAGAACCGCCAGAATACCGGCCAATATAAGGGAATCAAAAGCACCAGCACCACCCAGGTTAACTGTTCCCCGCACCCCGGTCCGCACCAGGTAAACATACTGACCAACATCGATAGCCAGCACTCCCATAACTGCCGCGAAAAACGCGCCCCGCCGGGAGCGCCCGGCCAGATAACCAACGATACCGGCCACAATCGGGTAAATATAGATGGGATCAATAAAGATCTGTTCCGGGGCCGCCCCCAGATAACGCCCGGCCAGGAATAACACCAGGCCGGTGACCCCGGCGGCAACGATAGCCCTGATTTTTTCATAGGCAGTACCTGCCCCGACCAGAACATAGATAGCCAATCCAATGGCAATGGCACCGCCCAGATTAACCGTAATTCGGGGAGTTATCGGTACGTCGATAAAACTGCCTATAATGATGGCGGCAATTATTGCCAGAGCCGCCTTGTCAGTGAGACGCAGCCTGTCCAGCACACGGTGCGCCACCCCAAAATAAATAAGGATGGAAACCACCAGGAGGGCTATTAAACCAAAGGGAAAGTTGGTCATTGCCTAGCTTCATCCTTTCCTTGCCAGATTGCATTATTAAATAGCATTTCCTCCCGCGGCGTTTTTATGTAGTAATCCACCAGTATTACCTCATGATTCCCTATACGCACATGAGGTTGTTAACCACCGTCACATACGTCCCTCCATTCACAAAAAAAACCGCCTCCCGGCGGAATCTGCTTGGCTTCCTGCTGCTATTGTATTTTTACCCTCTCCTGCCCCAACGCCGTGGGTCAATGCCCCGGCTCTCCAGCCAGCTGGCGGTATCACCCCTGATAATCAGTGGTTTCTGCCTGATTTCCTGACAATTGCGGGCGCCGCACATCAAAAACACGGCCCGCAGACGGTACAGGAAAGCGCCCACTTGCTGATCCAAAACTTCGTATCCATCCCGAAGGAGGAGTTTTAAGATGGAGCCGGACATGGCGACCATTGCCGCCCCCATGGCCAAAGCTTTGGCAGCATCCGGCGCGGTGCGTATGCCTCCGGTAGCGATGATCTCCACGGGCAGGCCTGAGGCCGCTACTTCAGCCAGGCTGATAGCGGTGGGAATTCCCCAGTCATCCAGTTCCCGGTTGAAAAGTCCTCCCCGGCGGTCTTCAATGGAAATAAAATTGGTCCCCCCGGCACCACCTACATCCAGGATCTTTACCCCTTCGGCATGCAATCTCCCGGCTGCTTCTCTGGACAGGCCAAAGCCTACCTCCTTGGCAATCACTGGCACCGGGCAATGCCTGGTAATCTGACGGATGTTTTTTAGAATACCACGAAAGTCCCGCTCCCCTTCCCACATGGCCAGTTCCTGGGGTACATTGAGATGCAGCTGCAAAGCATCGGCCTGCACCATTTCTACTGCCTGCAGTGCATCCTCAACTGGCGCCCGGGCACTAATATTGGCAATAATTAGCCCTCCGGGGTTGGCATCGCGGACCACGGTAAAGGAATCCCGCCATCCCGGATCTTCCAGGGCAATGGTCTGTGATCCCACCGCCAAGGCCAGCCCATATTTTTCGGCTATAACGGCCAGGGCATGGTTGATGCGCACGGCTTGTCCCGTACCCCCGGTTATCGCATTTATAAGTATGGGCAGGCTGAGATCCTTTCCTGCGAACTGGATGCCCAGATCCACTTCCTCCAGGGCCATTTCAGGCAGTGGATCATGGAGCAGATGGATATCAGCAAAACCGGTTGAAAGCGGCCCATCGGGCAGACTTTCTGCTAACTTGATATGCTCCAGCTTACGCTTATCGCGAATTGTACAATAACCTCCCTGCCATTGCATTCGCACGGATGAGCGCCCGGGCATCATTAACATTAAAAAAAAGTTCCTCGGGACGACCAAACCGCTGAATTTCACCAACCCCCAGTTTTAGAGCATCGAGCTCCCGAAAAACCAGGGTCAGTTTTAACTTATCGTTAGTTACACACTCACGGAAAACGGGCAGACAGCTTTTTCGATAAGCTGCAGCAGTTGGCTGCAGATAATTATCGAGTTCAGGAACCACCGCCTGGTAATCTGCCGTCAGGTTAAGCATATACTCAACCAGTTGCATAGAAATAAAAGGCATGTCACAGCCCAGGATAAAAACCGGATCGTAACTGGCATATTCCAGAGCTGAATAAATCCCCCCCACCGGACCCAAGCCTGGAAGTACGTCGGTATACAGATGGACACAATAATCTTCGTACAACTCTGGTTCATTGGTAATAATAATGGTTTCCGCAAAAAAGGGAATAAACTTGTCCAGGATGAGCTCAACAACCGCCTGATCGCCAATACGGGCAAAGGCTTTGTTGTACTTCATCCGCGAGCTCTTCCCCCCCGCCAGAATAACTCCGCTCGCCTGCATAAAATTCCCCTCCCCAGGATAAAAAAGGCTGCCACAGGCAGCCTAAAACTTTACACCTCACCCTCCGGCAGCTCCCATCCCGCAACCCTGGCAGGCATTTCCAGGGCCCACGGACGGTTTAGCTCCGGTATTAAAAACCGAAAGTTTTTGTTTCACATTCTTTGATGCACATTCCGGGCAACGGACCTGGTCTTTTTTGTTATTGGAGATCATAATGTCAAAGTTCTTTCCGCAATCCCGGCAGGTATAATCGAAGATTGGCATTCCTGTCTCCCCCCGATTTTCTTGTTAGTTATTCCTCTTCGTTCTCATCCTGGCTCTGCAGGTATTCCTGAACTTCTTGCTCATCGGCATCCTGCTGCGCCTCTCTAATGGACAAGCCAATGCGCTTTTCCTGGACATCAATACTGAGGATTTTGGTTTTAACCTGCTGGTTAACACTGACTACGTCTTCCGGCTTTTCTACCCGCCGGTTGGCAAGCTGGGAAATATGGACCAGCCCATCGACTCCCGGATCGATTTCCACAAAGGCACCAAAGGGGGCAATCCTGACTACGGTGCCCTCTATGATATCACCTTCCTGGTATTTTTCCAGAAAAACCTCCCAGGGACTCTTGAGCAGTTTCTTACGGCTCAGGGAAACCCTTTCTTTTTCCCGGTCCAGCCCCAGGATGCACACTTCTACGTCCTCGCCTTCCTTCAACACATCAGAGGGATGTTCCACCCGGCGATGGTCCAGTTCAGATACGTGCAGAAGGCCCTCATAACCACCCAGGTCTATAAAGGCGCCGTAATCTACAATTCTTTTCACCCGGCCCAGTCTGGTTTGACCCTCTTCAATGTCTTCCCAGAACTCCTGCTTGCGACGGTTCTTTTCCTCAATAACCAGTTCCTTGCGGGAAAGTACAATCTGCGAGCCGCGCCGTTTATTGCGGTTGAATTCAATGATCTTAAATTGCAGCGCCCTGCCAATGTAATCATCCAGGTTTTTTACATAACCATCTTCTACATGTGACGCAGGGAGGAAACCGATCATCCCAACATCCACCAGCAAGCCACCCTTTACACTCCCGGTAACTGTTCCTTCAATAACCCGGCCTTCTTTAAACTCCTCCTCCAGTTTGTCCAGGATCTTTTGAGCATCCACTTTCTTTTTGGAAAGAAGAATGGTACCGTCATCATCCCATTTTAATACCAGTACTTCTATTTCGTCCCCAACACTGACTAGGTCCCGGGCTGAGTCCACATCTTTGACCGACATCTCTCTAAGTGGTATGATTCCTTCCGATTTTCCACCCACATCGACCATTACTTCATCATCCAGGACCTGAATAACCGTCCCCTTTATGACATCACCCCGACTAGGGGTGGCAAAGTCTGCCATTTCCGCCTCCATCTTGGCAAATGACTCCTCGTTGCTCGGTGTCTCCTGGGCCTGATTTTGGGTGTCCTTTTCTTCGTACCCTGTCATCCTATCCATTACCTCCTTAATTATCCAGTCCGGAGTTGAAGCGCCGGCGGTAATTCCCGCCCTGGAGACGCCCTTAAACCAATCCTCATCAATATCCTCAGCCTTTTGAATAAGATGAGTTTTAACTCCGGTATTTTGACACTCCCTGGTGAGAGTGGCAGTGTTTGAGCTATTTCTGTCCCCCACCACCAGCATCAACTCCACCTGCTGGCACAAATCCCGTGCTGCCTGCTGCCTTTGCCGGGTAGCTGCGCAAACCGTTTTATATACTCTGGTCTCGTAGCTCTTATCCAGCAGAGCTGTTGCTGCCGTAAGATATTCGTTCTCATCTTTGGTAGTCTGGGCAACCAGACCCCGCTTTTCCACGTATGGCAACCGCTTCGCCATGTTCGCATCGGCTATCACCGTGGCTTTGTTATTACACCATCCCAGAATCGCTTTCACCTCTGGATGGTTATCGTCTCCAAAGATTACTATATCATATCCTTCACCTCGAAGTGATGCCACTATTTCATGTATCCTTTTAACCAGGGGACAGGTTGCATCCCGTACAGGAATCTCTTTTTGACGAAGCTGTTCCAGAACTTCCGGGGTAGTTCCATGACTGCGGACAATAATTCCGTCTACCGGCCCCTCAATTTCTGGCAAGTCAGCCGAACCCAGACCTTTTTCTTCCAGGTAATGGACCACCTCCTGGTTATGAACCAGAGGGCCCAGGGTATACCATTTTCCGCCCATGGAAGCACATTCTTCAGCGATTCGCAGGGCCCTTTTGACTCCGCCACAGAAGCCCGCATATTGGGCTAGCACTGTCTGCATGCTACCACACCCCGCTTATCTCACTTATGAGTATATTTCTAAGCTGCCGGGGCAAATCCTTCTTATTTTGATAAAAGACTTTCAATTTCGCGCATTATAATGGCGCTAACTTCTTCCAGAACCGCTGAAGTAACCTTTTTGTCCTGGTACTGCTCCAGCTTAAGAGGCTTTCCCACCTTGACTTTAAGCGGGCTAAACCATCCTACCGGAAAAAACCTCCCGGTCCCGATACACGCCACGGGAACCACTGGTGCTCCTGATTTTAGCGCCAGCATGGCCACTCCTGTCTGGGTGGTCCCTTCCTGGCCCTCCCTGATTCTTTCCCCTTCGGGAAAAATCCCCAGGACTTCGCCTTTCTCCAGGATCCCCAGTGCATAGCGGAGGGCTCTGCGGTCAGCCCCCCCCCGTTTAACCGGGAAAGCATGCAGGGCTTTAAACAGCGTGGCCAGAGCACGATTTTCAAACAACTCTGCTTTGGCAATAAAGTGCACCGGTCTGGGCAGGCTTATGGCTACCATAACCGCGTCCCAGTTGCTTACATGATTGGCGGCGACAATGACAGCCCCCTTATCTGGTAGCTTATGTATTCCTTCGGGTTTCAAACCCAATAAAATAAATACCGCTTTTACCAGCGCCCGAACAAATTTATAGAACATTCCCCGTCTCCCGAACCACAGCCAGCATCGTATCGACCACCTGATCCACGGATAGTTCGCTGGTGTCAATTACGATGGAGTCAGCTTGAATCGCTAATGCTCCCACTTCTCTACTGCTGTCTTTTTCATCACGTTCTCTGATCTCTGCTTTAATTCTGGCCAAATCCGGTTCATAGCCACGGGCTCTCATCTCTTCCAGGCGCCTTCGGGAACGCTCTTCCAGGCTGGCAGTAAGATAGAATTTAAAATCTGCATCGGGTAATACGCAGGTGCCAATATCACGCCCGTCCATAACCACTGCCCCACCCTCTGCCAGGCCACGCTGCTCCTTAACCATTATTTGTCGCACCGCAGGATAGGCAGCCACAGTGGAAACAGCTTCGCTGACTTCCGGTGAACGTATAGCGTTACTTACATCTTGTCCGTCACATATGGTTCTCTGGGAATCAGGCCTATATTCGAAGTGAATGTGAGTATTTTGGGCGAGCTTTACAAGTGCGGTTTGCGCACCTAGAGGGATTCCTTCTTGCAGTGCTTTAAGTGTCAGAGCACGGTACATAGCCCCGGTGTCTATATAAACATATCCCAGTTCTCTTGCCAGGCTCCTGGCCACTGTACTTTTCCCCGCACCAGCAGGTCCGTCGATCGCTACCTTCATCACAAAACCACCTTGAAATACTTCTAATTATTGTATCACACCTGCCTGTCCTATAAAACCATGATCGTAAAATACTATAACGGAAAAATTCCAGCACTTAATCAGCAAAAACGTCTCACATTCAAGTCATTGGGGACTCAACTATCATCAGGATAATGTCATTATTTGTCACAAAAGGGTTTTAAGGGGACAAACCAAGGGAGGGAGGGAGTTAGAAGGGAGTAATACTAAAATTTAGCCAACCACCAGTAGCCAGCCCGACCGCCTGGCTGCCAGGACCCAGGAGATCGGTCCAATACGCTTACCTCTGCAGGGTATTTAAAAGATTCCAAAAATCCGGGAAGGAGATGTTAACTGCCTCGGCGCCTTCAATAACTGTTTCTGCAGAGGCTGTCAGCCCGGCTACCGCCAGGCTCATGGCAATGCGATGATCACCGAAACTATTTACCCGGGCTCCATTTATCCGTTTGCCATTGCCATTAATAACAAACCCGTCTTCCAGTTCAGTTATTTCCACCCCCATCGCCTGGAGTCCCAGAGAAACAGCACGGATGCGATCACTTTCCTTGACCCGCAGCTCACCTGCACCCCGGACTGATGAATGGCCCTGGGCTGCAGCCATGGCAACCGCCAGGACAGGTATTTCATCGATCAGGATACCGATCTCCTCCCCGCCCACTTCGATACCCCGAAGCTGGGAACTGCTAACTACCAGATCAGCAATTTCCTCTCCGCCAATCAAGCGCCGGTTTTCTATCCGAATACTTCCCCCCATCTTTTCCAGAACCTTAAGCAACCCCGCGCGGGTAGGGTTAAGCCCTACATCCTTTATAAATAGTTCTGAACCGGGCACAATCAGGCCCGCCACTATAAAAAAGGCGGCCGAGGAAAAATCCCCGGGAACCTGGAATTCCTGGGGAAGCAGCTTTTTCCCGGGAGTAATGGTTATTTCTTGACCATTTACATACAAATCAGCTCCCATGGCTGCCAGCATACGCTCAGTATGGTTGCGGGTAAGCTGAGGCTCGATTACCCGGGTACTTCCTTCTGCCCCGAGCGCGGCCAGAAGAATGGCTGACTTTACCTGGGCACTGGCTACGGGCAGGGTATACTCTATTCCCAGTAGGGTCCGACCGGTTATATTTAACGGCGGAAAGGTATCGTTCTCCCTCCCTTTAATATCCGCTCCCATAAGTCGCAGGGGCGCGATAATCCTTCTCATGGGACGGCCATTCAGGGATTCATCACCGGTTAGAACAGAGCCAAACGGCAAGGAAGCAACCAAACCCGCAAGTAGGCGCATGGTAGTCCCGGAATTACCACAATAAAGAACACTATTGGCCTTAGCCAGGCTCTCCCGCCCCCGCCCCCTGACCCGGAGCAGATCTTCTTCTTCTTGAATGTCAACTCCCAGTTGGCGCAGACACCGACAGGTGGAGATAGTGTCATCAGCGACCAGAAAGTTTCGCACCAGGGTATCCCCGTGGGCCAGAGCGCCCATAATTAGCGCCCGGTGAGAAATGGATTTATCGGGGGCCACCCTGACTTCCCCGTGCAAGGGTTTTGACTTTTTAAGGCTTATCTCCACGGCCTGATCCTCCTATTCATTTTACCCAGGCCTTAATGGCATGGGATTGCAGGATGGTTACTGCGCGTTCAGCATCCACTAGAGTAGGAACCCCCAGGCGGATAGTTCCCCCGTCTCCCTCTCGCACCCGCAAGATTTCTATATCTACAATATTAATCCCTTCCGCGCCGAGAATAGCTCCCAAACGCCCTATAATACCAGGCTGATCGGGCACAATGCAGACCAGGTCAGCAAAACCGGGTACCAATCCCCGTTGTCTTCCCGGGATGCTGTCACGAATACCTTTAGCGGAGGATAAAATCTGATTTACCGCTCTTCGATCTTCGGTTTCCAGAGCTTTTTTGAGATGATTCAACTCCTGCAGATAGCTTTCCAGCATATCCAGGAGCGGTCCCCGGTTGGAAAATAGAATATCTTCCCAGAGTTCAGGATTGGATGAAGCTATCCGGGTAGTATCCCTAAACCCTCCCGCCGCCAGCATCAGTTGCGCCGGATCCCTTCCGGCCAGGTTAACCAGCGAAGCCGCTGCCAGGTGAGGAAGATGACTGATGGCAGCTACCAAACGGTCATGGACAGCGGCGGCCATCACCTGGATTCTCGCTCCGGTCGAAGCCAGAATGGTAGCCAACAGGCCCACCACCTCTTTTGCAGTACCTTCAGCCGGGCAAAGGATGTACATGGCATTTTCGAAGAGATACCGATCGGCCCCCCCGATGCCCCGGGTTTCGGCTCCGGCCATGGGATGCCCACCGATTTTCCATACCCCGGCAGGCAGATCGGATAGTACCTCCATTACAGCCAGCTTGGTACTTCCTACATCGGTAACAATGGTACCAGGACGTAAAACCGGCCCTATTTCTGCCACTATGGAGGCAAAACTCCCCGGCGGCGAACACAAGAATATCAACCCGGCCCGGGATGCACCTTCCCGCAGGCTGACGATTTCGTCACCGGCTCCTATTTCTACGGCCTTTTCCAGGCATTCTTCGGTGCGGTCGGTGACCATTATCCTCCCCACCAGGGGAGAGTCCCGCAAGGCCAGACCCAGCGATCCGCCTATCAATCCCAGGCCCACTAATTGTACATCAATACTCAATTTCGCCACCCGCTTCTATGAGAAAGCTTGGACTTATAAAAAAGTCTATGTTTACGGAGGAGTAATTTCCCAGACGCTGACTTACACTGACTTTTAACTGAAGAACGCCATCCATTAAGTATTTAATGCAGGTTGACTGTGACCCAATATTATGGATATTTCCTCACTGGTCAGCGTTTATCAGCGTCAAAAAACGTTCCCCTAAGAGTTCCGGGGTTTTCAGATACTGTTCAAGGCCCTTTCCATGCTTCGCAACCGTAAAACCATTCTGCCGAAATTATCTGGCGTGAGCGACTGGGGACCGTCGGAAAGAGCTTCGCTGGGATTCTGGTGGACTTCTACCATTACGCCATCACAGCCAGCTCCTACCGCCGCCAGGGCCATAGGTTCCACCAGCTTCCATTTTCCGGTGCCATGGCTGGGATCGACAATGATGGGAAGATGAGTCAGTTGCTTAACCAACGGTACTGCGCTGAGGTCCAGGGTATTCCGGGTATATTGCTCAAAAGTGCGGATACCCCGCTCGCAAAGAATAACCCGGGGATTTCCGCTGGAGATGATGTATTCAGCAGCCATAATCCATTCTTCGATGGTAGCCGACGGACCACGTTTCAGTAAAACAGGTTTATCAACCTTGCCCAGTTCCCGCAGCAGAAAAAAATTCTGCATATTACGAGCTCCCACCTGTAAGACGTCCACATAACGGGAGACCGTTTCAATCATGCGCGGGTCCATTACTTCCGTTATAACCGGCAGCCCCGTTAGAGCTCTGGCTTCGGCCAATATTTCCAGGCCTTCTTCTTCCAGCCCTTGAAATGAATACGGTGACGTCCTGGGTTTGAAGGCCCCCCCGCGCAACATGGTAGCCCCTTGTTCTTTTACAGTTTGAGCTACTTCCAAGTACTTTTCGCGGCTTTCCACAGCACAGGGACCGGCAATAATCTGCAATTTACCGTCACCAACGGAGCTTTCTCCCACCCGAATGACCGTAGCCCTGGTTTGAAATTCCCGGGAGGCCAGTTTGAAAGGCTGCACTATGGGAACTACCTTTTCCACCCCGGTCATGCTTTCAAAAGCTTCAATAATAGCGGGAGTTTTTTCTCCAATGGCACCAATAATGGTTCTTTCGACCCCTTCGGAGCGGTGTACCTGGAAGCCTTTCTCCTTTAGTCTCTCCTCCACCTGGGCAACCTGAACGGCTGGAGCATGGCGTTCCATTACGATAATCATTTCCTTTGTTCCTCCTTTTTATGGGAGGGTGAGAAAACACAAAAAGCCACCAGTGAAAGAAAATCACCAATGGCCAACTGCCAGGTTATGATTTCCCACCATCCTACCGTACTACACTGTATTTTCTGCCTGCCATCCTACATAAATACCATAGCATGCCAGCCCCCCGACCAGCAATCCCTTTTTATGACGAGACACAAGGGGACGGTTCTCCTGTGTCATGGAACAGTGACACAGGAGAACCGTCCCCTTGTGTCATTTTTTATCGTCCAGTTGGGCCAGGGGGAGCACCTTTTCCATGAGCCGTTTAAAATTATCCGGGGTCAGGGACTGCTTTCCATCAGACAAGGCCCGATCCGGATCATGGTGGACCTCCACCATTACCCCATCCGCTCCGGCCGCAATAGCCGCCCGGGAAACCGGTATGACCATATCCCATTTTCCCGTAGCATGACTGGGGTCAACAATGATGGGCAGGTGGGAGATTTTCTTTACCAGAGGAACGGCGCCGATATCGACTGTATTGCGGGTGTAAGTCTCAAAGGTGCGAATTCCCCGTTCGCAAAGAATAACCTGATGATTACCCCCGCATAAAACATACTCCGCTGCCAAAAGCCACTCTTCCAGGGTGGCTGATAAACCTCTTTTTAAAAGAACCGGTCGGTTCACCTGACCCAGTTCATCCAGCAGGGTATAATTCTGCATATTGCGACTCCCCACCTGCAGGATGTCCACACTCTGAGAGAGCATGTCCAGATCGCGGACGTCCATTATCTCTGTAACCACCGGCATGCCGGTCAGGGCCCGGGCTTCCAACATTATATCCAGACCCTCTTTTCCCAGGCCCCGAAAGGAATAAGGTGAGGTGCGGGGTTTGAACAGCCCCCCCCGCAGAATATGGGCCCCAGCCGAGCGAAGAAAACATGCCATATCCAGGTAATCCCGGCGGGTTTCCACCGCACATGGCCCGGCAATAATGGTGCAATATCCTTCTCCGATAAAGACTGGTCCCTGGCTCGTATTTAGTTTAACAACCGTGTCTTCCTGATGGTGCTCTCGAGACACCCGGCGGAAAGATTTCATAATGGCCTTCATCCCCAGCTAGAAAATCGCTTACCATTGCATTTCTCTGCATTCTTAGTATATCATGCCGACTTGATATTTTAACCCGCAACAAAAAAAATGAGAAAAGCCTTGCGAATGCCGCGGAGTCTTTTGTGGTATATTTTTTTAAAGAGGCTGGAAAGGAAGCTTGTTATGTCCAAACTTGCTATAGCTATTTGTCAAATGCAGGTGGAAAACGACCTTGACACCAATCTGGGCACGGCAGAAAAAATGATAGATCAAGCTTATCGCTCCGGTGCGGAGCTGGTTGTTCTCCCCGAGGTTTTTCACGGCCCTTACCAATCCGAACTTTTCCCCCGGATTGCTGAACCGCACCCTGGCCCCAGTACCGATTTATTGTCCCGCAAAGCCGGTCAGCATGGTATTTGCATCGTGGGGGGATCGATAATAGAGCGGGACCACGATGGCTATCTTTATAACAGCAGCTTTGTATTCGGTCCAAACGGTCAACTCCTGGCCAGGCACCGCAAGGCCCATCTTTTTGATGTCAACATTCCCGGGAAAGTAGCCTTTCAAGAGTCATCTGCTCTGCAGGCCGGGAATGTTTGCACCCTGGTTAACTACCGCGATCTCTGCTTCGCAGTGATGATCTGTTTTGATGCCCGCTTTCCCGAGTTTGCCAGAACCGCGGCTCTTAATGGTGCACAAATGCTGATTATTCCCGCAGCGTTTAGCGTTGCCACCGGTTCGGCGCACTGGGATGTTTTGATGCGCTCAAGGGCCATCGATAACCAGGTTTATGTCGTGGCTGCCTCGCCGGCCCGCAATCCTGCGTCTACCTACCAGGCCTGGGGTTATTCCATGATAATTGACCCCTGGGGACAGGTTCTGCAGCAAGCCGACACGGGTCAGGAACTGCTTACCGCCAGCATAGACCTGGACACTGTAGAGCAAATCCGCTTGGAAATGCCGCTCTTTAGCCAGCGCCGCCCCGAACTGTATGTAAAATAGGAAGGAGCTTTGGTTTATGCGTTTTTACACAGAGTATCTGTGGTTTAATACCGAGAAAAGACGGGAGTACATTCGTATTACCGAGCAGGTCCGAAAAGCCTGCCGGAAAAGCGGCATAAAGGAGGGTATGATCCTGGTCAGCGCCATGCATATTTCCGCCGGGGTGTTTGTTAATGATAATGAGGCGGGGATCCTGCAGGATATCGATACCATGTTGGATACCCTAGCCCCCTTTGGCCCCGATTACCTGCACCATCGCACCGGCGAAGACAACGGAGATGCCCATCTTAAAAGCATCCTAGCCCACCACCAAATCATTGTGCCGGTAACCGGGGGAGACCTGGATCTGGGTCCCTGGCAGGAGATCTTTTATGCAGAATTCGACGGTCGGCGCAAAAAGCGGGTCATTCTTAAAGTGATGGGAGAATAATTATTACCGGTTAGCGGAAAGGCTATCGACTGGATTGCTCAGGTCCAGTCGCAACTCCCGGGCCTTTCTAAGATAGATATGCTTGATTTCTTCCTGGGCTTTATCGGTGTTTACGTGCACCAGAACCCGGATACAGAGCGGCAAGGAACCGGCTACCTCGATCTCCTGAAAACAGAGCAGCGGAACTTTGTCCCAGCCAATACTGCGGGCGGCAGCGGCGGGAAATACCGAGCGGATATCTGCAGTAACGGTAAAAAGGGCACTGGCAATGTCATTAACGGTAAACCCATTTTCTTTCTGCATCAGGAGTAACAGCTCCCGAGTAGCCTCCAGCACCTCAGCGGTATTATCTTCCTTTACCGTGGTCGCTCCCCTTATACCCCTAAGCATGACCACCCTATCTTCCCTCCGTTTTCTCAAGCAACTGCCCGGTGTCCCAGGCCTATGGCCACCTCATCCAGGTGCAGCAAACCTATCCCCATGAAAATGGCCACACTGACATGGTCGTTGTGACGAGCAATACCGATCTTTCCGCCCACATTCAGGCCCAATGCTTTGGGCATAATCTGGGCTATAGCCTCACGTGCGGCACCGGCTACCGCGCCCTCATCCGCATGGGTGTCCTTTATAACCCCTTCCCGTTTGGCGGCCACCACTGCCCTTTCCACAATTTTACCTACTGAACTGATGAATTCGCCCCCATAATCAACCGCAACGGCTTTGACATTTGATTCCTCCCACAAATCCTTCTTGAGCTGAGCTTCCTCCTGACGAGAACCAGAAAGCGCCATTCTAATAGCAGCAGTTGCTACCACTTTACTTCCAGTTAGCATAGTTATCCCACCTTAGCGGTTTTATGTCTATTTTACTATAATCTTGCCAACCATTACTATGTTCTGGTTAGCCGTAAAAAGCTGTCCTTTTTTAGGAGAGGTGCAATTAGGGGAAACCTCCCGCACCACATACTCGATCGGAAAATTATAAGCGGTGGAATCAATTTCCACTACATCTCCGCCCCTTACCTTAAGAGTCTTTTTAGTCTCTTCAAAGGAAGCTGTCTTTTGGCCGTTTACCAGCAGCACCGCGCGCGGCAGAGAAGAATACTCCTTTGCTTCCAGCACCAGATCAGCCTGCCGTGAATAATGAGCCGTGGAGCCATGTTTACGGGGAAGTTCGCGTTCCGGCATGTTGATGGCAGGATACTCTATACTCTGTCCTTCCATTCGTTCTCCCCAGCTCAAGTAGAGTCTCCAGGAATCATGGGTCATAATCCCCTGGACCAGCACAATGGCCACGATCCCTATTACTACCAGGCGCATCAGTAAACGCTCCAGTCTATCCCAAATGTTTTTCAATGGCTACCACCCTCCGGACTGTTCTCATCCTATGTTATGCCCGTAAAGGTAGTATTATCCATTTAACCCGGATCATAACCCGGCGTAATTGCCCGGGCCAGGTTTCTCGGTTTACCGTTAAAATATCCAAGCCTCCGTATTAAATTGGCCGGATTTGGTTCGCAGAAAAAGCTGACGTCTTAGAAGCTTTGCTGATCAGCAAATAAATCGACCAGTTCAGAAATTACATTGTCGATGTCTATCTCGCTCAGTCCCAGCAATTCTATGGCAGATTGCGACAGGGGGTAAAGGAGTCCGTCAATACCGATGCCAATGCCCATGCTTACACAGACGGCATCAGCCAGATGGGTGATGGCTGTCAAGTGGGGGTTGATGGAAGCTGCTTCGGGGTTGTGGTGAAGGGCAATGGCCTCCACGAGTTCCGGCGGAAGATTCCACTTTTCCGCTACTCTTGAGCCGATCAGGGCATGGTTAAAACCCAGGACCCGGTTCTCGGCCTCCATAAAGGAAATATTCTCATTGGTAACCAGGCCCACTACATCGTGATAGGTCTCCTTCATAAAGCGATTCAGAATTACTTTGCCGATATCATGCAGAAGAGCAGCCGTGTAGGCCAAATCAAGATATGCGTATTTGACTTTTCTCCCCAGAACCCGTGCCGCCATGGCAGAACTTTGTGAATGTTGCCATAGTTCACCCTGTTCCAGAGCATAACCCTCGATCCGTCGGTCCAGGACGTCATTAACCGCTGCAGCCAGGACGATACTGCGAATAGTGCGAAAGCCCAGCAACACAACTGCATCGGTAACCGTCCCGATCCGGCGCGGGAATCCGTAAAAGGCAGAGTTGGCCCATCTCAGTACGCGTGCAGTAATGGACTGGTCTTTCATGAGTTCATTGCTGATATCCTGAGCAGTAGAGTCAGGGTGACCAGTCAGTTCCATAACCCGGACTGCTACCTGAGGCAATGCAGGGATATCATTGACCGCCTCAATAACAGTCTCTGCGGTAATCCTCCCCATTCACTACCCCCCTTAAGGCTATCTCCAATTGTCAATTTTGCGTTGCAGGTATTGCCGATAATTCGAGAAGGTCTCGTTGGCTCGTAAAAGAATTCGCTCCAATTCAATCCGGGAAAAAGCCAACTCTTCCGGTTCCAGCATCTCCACGGTTCGAAACTCTTCCTTCATGGTAAAACGGATTACGTCTTCCAGGGAATCAGCAGAAAACGTGATGACTACTGGTGCGTAAATCAGTTCTTTGCCGCTAATCTCGTCAATTACTGCATAGACTTCCAGACTCATATCAATATCCTCGATGAATATCCCCTGAATGGGAACGTTGCGAATCATAGACACTTTATGCTGGCGAATCTCTTCCGCAATTTGCTCCTGGCTGCGGGATGAAAAGAGCTTACGAGTGGCTTTGTTTCTGTTCACATAGTCAAATCGAGCTTTAAATCGCAATCTACCCATTTCCTCATCCTCCGTCCCGGTTAGAGCATTTGTATTTGTTACTATACGGTCTGGCTGCACAGTTTTCCTGCCCGAACCACGAGATGACTTTTAGACGCCGACCAGGCTGACTGACACTGATTATTTATTAGCCTCATTCCGTTTTTAAGTCCATTAAAATCCATCGTTCCCGTTTGGGGACTACCCTGTTGAGTGCCGGGTTACCTGTAAGATTGTCGTGCTTATTTATAGAACTCTTCCACCAGCGAGGCTAAAAACAGTCCCAAAACCGCAGCCAGGCCTTCACCGTGGTTCAGATTAAGGTCAAAAATATAATCCAATCCCAACCTGTGCAGCACAGGTTCATGGCCCGCTTCATCTCCCCGGGAGGAAGCAATTAAATAATCCCTTACCCGCGGCTCGATCATGCTGGCCAGCAGAGCTGCAACTGAAGTAACATATCCGTCCAGCATAATAGGAATTCCGCACTCCGGTGCCCGGGAAATAAAACCGGTCAAGCCCGCTATCTCCAGTCCTCCGAAACGACTTAACAGATCTACTACACTGCCAGGGTCTGGACTGCGCTTTTGCAAAGCTCTGTATATTATATCGGTCTTCCGGGCAATTGCTTTACCGTTACCGGAACCTTTACCGGTATAAATAGCCGGAGACAGCCCGCGGATAGCGGTGGTCAAGGCCGCCGCACAGAGGGTGTCAGCAATGCCGATCTCCCCTACTCCTATTATATCAAATTCCTTTCCGGAAATTTCCTCCCAAATCGACCGGCCCGCCTCCAGGGCAGCAATTACTTCTTCCGCCATTAGGGCATCTTGGTGCAGAAAATCCCTGCTCCCGGGCCGCAGATTGCGATCGATAATACCCCTTTCCCGCAGTGGGCAGGCCAGGCCCATATCGACTATGATTTCTTTTTTTTCCAGGCGGGTTAATAAACAGCTGGTCGGAGCCAGGCCCCGCAAGTGCAGGTCGACGATAAGATGAGAATGCATGGGAGGGTGATTGCTGGTTCCGTAACGGCTGATGCCATTATCGGCTGCGAATACTACCAAACTATAGTTGCGAACATAACACCCCATGGCCACTAATGTCTGACGCAGGGTGTGCAGTTTTCCCAGTCCCTGCAAGGGATGTCCGGTTATCAATAGTCAATACCCTTGCGAGCGGATATTCCTGTGTCAAAGGGGTGACTTATTTTTCGCAGTTCCGTAACCAGCTCGCCCCGACCGAGTATTTCTTCCGGACCGGGCCGACCAGTTAGTACCAGATCTACATCTCCGGCCTCCTCCAGGAGACAAATAATACTCTGCTGCAGATCCGGGTAAAGAACATACCCATTTAATAATTCGTCTAGAATCACCAGGTCCCATTGACCGGATTTTACCTGCTGCAGGGCGTAATTAATCCCCCCTTGGGCAGCAGCAACATCATCCGTAGTAATATTATTATCCAGTACCAGACACTCCCGCTGCCCCGGGCAACATTCCTGCTCCGGGTAGGGACATTCACGTCCAAACGTGGCCAGCACCAGCTCCGAACTGTTTATTGTCTGCATAGCCTTAAACTCTCCGCTGATACTCCGGCTCTTAAGAAAAGCGAGGTAGAGTACCCGCTTGCCCTGTCCCCAAGCTCGCAAAGCGATTCCAGCGGCGGCACTGCTTTTACCCTTGCCAGGGCCATAAAAAATAACTATCATCTTTCTCTCCCCCTGGTCCTGGCCAGCCGTTTCATCCTTTCCACTTCACCGTCGGTAAGGCAGCGATACTGGCCAGGTTTCAGCCCGTCCAGGTGCAAAAACGAAAGTCCCGTCCGGGTCAAGGAGAGAACCGGGTGGCCTACCGCCGCGCACATCCGCTTTACCTGGCGCTTTCGGCCCTCATGTATTTC
>CAZLYH010000007.1:0-19062 GCA_964563775.1 uncultured Syntrophomonadaceae bacterium
CTGTGGCCGGGGCGCTCGATTATCCTGTGGCCGGGGCGCTCGATTATCCTGTGGCTGGGGTGCCCGATTATCCTGTGACCGAGGCGCCCGGTTATCTTGTGGCCGGGGTGCCCGGTTATCAGGCTGTCTAACGGTCGGTTGACGATGCTCCCGGCTGTCCGGGGAAGAGGTCTGGGGCCGGTTCGTCTGCTGGTTGGGCTGCTGTTTTACCGGAGGAGTGTCCTTCCGAGGAGCAGATTGTGGCCTTGGATCTACGTTCGCCGGAGCAGGATCCCGCGTTTGAGTACCGGGCTCAACCTTATTTATCCGTTTTACTTGCTTTTGGCCGGCTTCTTTGGTACCCAACTGTTTCCTGATCCAGTTGGCCTGCGATTCTTCCACGGTACTCATATGGTTTTTGACATCCAAATTCATGTTCTGAAGAATGTCAACCATCTCTTTACTGGGTATACCCAGTTCTTTCGCTATTTCGTGTACCCTTATTTTGGCCATTCAACCACCCCCATACTTGTTTGCTCATCCAGCGATTGAACCCTTTTCAGAATAGACTGGGCCATTTCTTTATCATTCACGGTTGCCGCAACCCGGTAGGCTTTCCCCAGACATGCTCCCAGTTGGTATTTATCACCCACAACAATCCACTGGATTCCGGTTCTCTGGCAGTTCGCTATCAGGCTTTGCCCGGTTCGTTCAGAGATGTCATTACTCAAGATAAGAAGATGAGCCCGGTGCCTTACCAGACTAGTCCGGGCCGCCATCGTACCCGAGGAAACCCGCCCGGATTTTTGGGCCAGGCCAATCAAGCTAAGAATTTTCTGCAATTTATCACACACCTTAAGACTTTAGACCATGTCAGTAATTTGCTGGCGAAGCTTTTCTACAATATCGGCCGGAATATCGCTTTCCAGGGCTTTTTGCAGGCGATTTCCCTTAATCGCCCGGGTCAGACAATCCGGTGCGGGGCAAATATATGCCCCCCGGCCTGCTTTTTTGCCCCCGGGGTCAATTTCTATTTCCCCTGCGGGGGTGCGGACAATACGGATTAGTTCCCTTTTGCCCTTCATCTCCCGACAACCTACGCACATACGCTGAGGGATTCTGCGTGGTTTATTCATTCGTATCAAACTCCTCAGCAAACTGGCTTTCGCTCTTGATGTCCACCTTCCAGGTAGTAAGCTTGGCAGCCAGGCGAGCATTCTGACCTTCCTTGCCGATGGCCAGGGAAAGCTGGTAATCGGGAACTACCACGGTAGCTACCTTGCTCTCCTCATCGGTATAGACAGCTATTACCTTGGCGGGGCTAAGAGCATTGGCAATGTACCTTTCGGGATCCCGGTCGTATTTGATGATATCAATTTTTTCTCCGCCCAGTTCCGATACAATGTTTTGTACCCGCAACCCGCGCGGACCCACGCAAGCACCCACGGAATCAACTTTTTCATCCAAAGAATAAACAGCTATTTTCGAACGGGAGCCTGCCTCCCGGGCAATGGATTTTATTTCTACTACGCCATCATATATTTCCGGTACTTCCATTTCAAATAAACGGCGCAGAAAAAACGGGTTGGATCGGGACACAAAAATATTAGGGCCTTTGGGAGTATTCTTAACCTCATATACATAGGCCTTTATTCTCTGCCCCACCGTATACCGTTCACTGGCGATCTGGTCAGGGGGGAGCATGATCCCTTCGGTCCTCCCCAGGGCAATATAAACAGTTCGAGCTTCCACCCTCTGAACAGTTCCCGTCACAATTTCGCCTTCCCGGTCCAGAAACTCCTCATAAATCATGCTTCGCTCTGCTTCACGTAGTTTCTGGATAACTACCTGTTTGGCAGTCTGGGCGGCAATACGTCCAAAGTTCCCGGGAGTGGCCTCCACATAAACCATATCTTCCTCCTGAGAGTCTGGATACAGTTCCCGAGCATCTTCTATGCCTACTTCCAACCGAGGATCTTGTACTTCGCTTACTACCTTTTTTTGTGAATAAACCCGGACTTCTCCGGTTATTTCATTGAATTCCACGCTAACGTTCTGTGAAGTGCCAAAGTTCTTCTTGTAAGCAGTATTCAGCGCAGATTTAATTGCTTCCACCAGAGCGACTTTGGGGATGCCACGCTCCTTTTCAATTTCACTCAATGCCTGAATCAGCTCATTAGACATTGTATTGCCTCCTTATAAGTCGGGGTGCAAACGCGCTACCGAAATATGTTCCCTGGAAATACTAAACGTTTGGTCTTCCGCCTGCACCTCTATATACCCTGCATCGCTGCCGGTGAGTATTCCGATGATAACCCGGGGACCATCATACTCCTTTAAGGTCTTGATTCGCACCCGCTCCCCTTTAAACCTGTGAAAATCCCGTTCGCTTTTTAAAATCCGGTCCATACCGGGAGAAGACACTTCCAGGTGGTCGTAAGGAATATCTTTTTCATCAAGAAAAGGCTTAAGCAGACGACTGGCCTGACTGCATAACTCGAGATCGACCCCCCCGGGACTGTCAACAAAAAACCTCAACATCTGTTCTCCATTTTCCCGCCGGTACTGCAGATCGACCAGTTCTATCCCCTTCTGTTCCAATTCCTTCCTCAGCAAGGGTTCCAGGGTGTCTATCTCTCGCATCCCATCACCACCATCGAAAATTCTACCAACCTTCACCGTATTACAATAGAAAAAGTGGGTAGGCACCCACTTGTGGTTAGTCGCTATTAGAAACCTTAGTGAGAGTATAACACAATATTAATCCGATATACAAGCCAATCTGCAGGTTAAGGCAATAGGGATGTAAGCAGACATTGATTACCGGCCAATAATTGCATCCGATCAAAGTATTTTATCTCCTGTTGTTGGCATCTGTTAACCCTTTTCGCCAGCCTAGCCAAATAGACTGGCCTGAGTGGATTCGGGCAGACCCGCAAAACAGCCATGTTGTTTTAGGACTTCCAGCGCAGTCTTATTCAGATGTGACCGCTGCCGAAAGTCTTCCACCGAAATGAAGTGCCCCTCTTCCCGGGCCTCGGAAATTCCTTCCGCCGCAGCCAGACCAACATTGGGGAGAGATGAAAATGGCAGCAACAGTCCATTGCCATGAACCAGAAACTTGCTGGCGTGGGACTTGTAAAGGTCTACGGGATAAAATGAGAAGCCCCGCGCATACATCTCCTGGGCCAGTTCCAAAATCGGGACCAGTTTTTTATCCTTCTGGGAAGCCTTTTGTCCCTGACGATTAATTTCCTCCAGGCGGTGGCGAACCGCATCGTAGCCGCTCAAAATGGTCTCTGCATCGAAATCTTCGGCACGGATGCTAAAGAAGCTGGCATAAAACTCACGGGGATAGTAAACCTTAAAAAAGGCGATCCGGAATGCCATCATAACGTAGGCAACCGCATGGGCTTTGGGGAACATGTATTTGATTTTCTGGCAGGAATCAATGTACCACGATGGGACCTGCTGCTCCTCCATGAGAGAAACCTGGCCGGGCTTAATCCCCTTCCCCTTGCGGACCAGTTCCATAATATCAAAGGCGCTTTTTTTATCTATTCCCTGACCGATCAGATAGAGCATAATATCATCCCGTGTACAGATGACCTCTTTCAGACTGGCGGTACCCTGTTGAATAAGATCCTGCGCGTTGTGCAACCATACATCAGTGCCATGGGAAAGCCCACTGATGCGTACCAGCTCAGCAAATGTTGTTGGCCGGGTAGCCTCCAACATCTGGCGGACGAAGCGGGTGCCAAATTCGGGGATACCATAAGTGCCCACCGTACTGCCAATCTCCTCCGCTGTTACCCCCAACGGCTCCACCCCGGAAAAAATTCTCATGGTCTCTTTTTCACTCAGGCTGATATCGGTAGCGCATACCCCGGTAAGATCCTCCAGTTCTTTCAACACAGTCGGATCATCATGCCCGAGGATATCCAGTTTTACCAGCTGTTCGCCGATGGCATGGTATTCAAAATGGGTAGTAACAACCCCGGAGTCCTTTTTGTCGGCGGGGTGTTGCAGCGGAGTAAACTCCAGGATATCTCTATCCCGGGGTACAACAATAAGACCGCCGGGATGCTGGCCGGTGGTACGTCGCACCCCGGTAATACCATTGACCAGACGGCGCAGCTCCGAGTTTTTAATGGGCACCTGATACTGTTCGGAATACTTCTTCACGAAACCGTAAGCGGTTTTTTCTGCAATGGTAGATATAGTCCCCGCCCGGAATACATTTTCACTGCCGAATAATTCCTCCACATACTGGTGGGCGCGGCTCTGGTAGTCACCAGAGAAATTAAGGTCAATATCGGGAACCTTGTTTCCCCCAAAGCCGAGAAAGGTTTCAAAGGGGATATCAAAGCCTTCCTGGGCCAGCAAGTGACCGCAAGCGGGACAGTCGCTCTCCTCCAGGTCTGGACCACAGCCTGCCGGGCCTTCCTCCACAAACTGGCTGTAACCACAGGCAGGACACCGGTAATGGGGAGACAAAGGGTTAACTTCAGTGATCCCACACAGGTGCGCTACCAGAGAAGAACCCACCGATCCGCGGGAACCCACCATGTACCCATCCTGATTGGATTTTTGGACCAGCTTGTGAGCTATCAGATAGAGGACACTGAATCCATGGGTGGTAATGGAATTCAGCTCCCGGCTAATCCTTTCCTCTACCACGGCAGGCAAGGTCTTTCCATATAGCTGGTGAGCCTTTTGGTAGGTAAGCGCCACGATCTCCTCAGCTGCTCCGTCTATTTGCGGTGGAAAGAATCCCTCGGGAACGGGGCGCAGGTTTTCGATCATGTCCGCAATCTGTTGGGGGGCATCTACCACTACCAGGTGGGCATCTGCGCCCAGATAAGCGAATTCATCCATCATTTCGTCTGTTGACCGAAAATAAAGGGGAGCCTGAGACTCAGATTCATCATAGCCCTGGCCGGCCTGGATAATTTTACGGAAACTCTGATGATGCGGCTCGAGGAAATGAACGTCACCGGTAGCTACCACCGGCTTCCCCAGCTTTTTCCCCAGTTCAACAATGCGACGGTTTAATTCCTGCAGTTCCTGCTCATCCCGTATCCTTCCTTCGCGGATAAGGAATTCGTTGTTGCCGGTTGGCTGTATTTCAAGGTAATCGTAAAACAAAGCAATCTCTTCCAGACGGTCCTCTTCAACCCCGTTAAGCAACGCCCGGTACAATTCACCCGCTTCGCAAGCTGAACCGATTAAGATTCCTTCCCGGCAGGACTGCAGCAGCGCGCGGGGTATCTTGGGATGGCGGTAAAAATGCTCCAGGTAGGAACTGCTCACCAGCCGATAAAGGTTTTTGAGCCCAGCCTGAGTCCGGGCCAGCAGTATAATATGATAAGGTTTTTCCTTCTTATCAGCTTCGACTAGATAGCCTTCGACTCCATACAGGATCTTAATCGTATGTTTTTCAGCTGCCGCAAAGGCACGGGGAAAGGCCTGGGTACAGCCATGGTCGGTAATGGCAATGGCGGGATGTCCCCAGGAAGCAGCCTGCTCAATCAAATCCTCTATCTCGGTAAGCCCATCCATGGCACTCATCTTGGTATGAGCATGCAGTTCCACCCGTTTCTTTTCCGCCAGATCGGGGCGGTTATGCGGAGGTACCGGGTCAAATGTATCCATAAAAAGTGCGATCTCGCGGCTTATGTCATCATAACGAATGTTACCCTTTACCCGCACCCACTGGCGGACTTTTATTTGGTCCTCTTTCTGCCCATCCAAAAAAGATTTGACGATGATGGTATCGGTAAAATCGGTAAGGTAATAGGATGCCACAAAGCGCCCCCCTTTAATGGGGGCTAACTCCTTATCCCAGATATATCCTTGTGCCACCACATCTCTTTGCCCTTCCTGCAAATCCCGAACCATGGTAATTTCATATTGGTCAAGCGAGCTCTTGCCTGCTTTCTTCTTTCCTTTACGTCCTTTGGGTGGCACTGGAATACCGGGAAGTTGTATGGACTTCTGCTGGGTAAATGCCTCTTCCAATGAGGGGGACGGGCTAAACCCGGCATTAAGCGCCCGCACTACCACGCGCAAAGCATATTCCTGACGGAACCAGGCGGAAAGGTTGGTACATATATCTGCAGCGATGGCCTGGTGGTATTTTTCCCCATCGTGGAATACCAGGTCGAGGCGCTGTTCCCCAATTTTCCAGGTCAATCCCTCCCGCAAGCCGTGGGGATCAAAAAAAGAGGAGACCAGCTCTTCTTTATGTTTATCTATAATCCAGTTCAAGCCTTCCTGCCATTTTGATAGAGAGGGTACTATTTCAATGGTCTCCAGCGCGTCCAACCGCTCGGTCAGTTGCTGGCCGGTAGTTTGCACCAGTTCGGCTGGCAAAGGATGGTTTAGGATAATATAGAGGCACCAGGCACGCTTGGCAGGGTATACATCAATTCGCTCCAGCTCCGCTCCCTGCCAGTAGGCTGCCAGGTGGGAAGGCAGGTATGTAGAAAGAAATGCTGCAAAATCCTTCCTCATTTTTGTTCCTCTCCCGTAACAACACTTTTTTTATAAAAAACATGATGCTGACACGTGATACAACTTATAGCTGCCCCGATAGCACTCTTAATCTCTTGAGGCTTGATATTGATGAATAAACGAATGGCTTTGATGCAGAAATGGTTCCACTACAAAAAGTTATACGGTCCTGGTTTGGATGTATAAATATTCTGTTGCCAAGACTCTTGTATATTTTTGCATCCAAACAGGGTTTTTGCAGTTGAATCAGGTAATACGATTTAATTAAGGCGGTCAATATTGCGCAGGCCTTTTACTCCGGACAGCTCGTCCATAACCCGGCCAATATCCTCCCCCGGAGGAAGCTCCAGCAATAGTTCTATCTCCAGGTCGTCCTCTTCTTCCAAGCGGGTAAGATTTATGTTTTTGATAAGAACCCCCAGATCCCCCAGGATTGAACCGATGATTCCTACCTGACCGGGCCTATCTTCAACCACCATGACGATGCCCTTGTATTCCCGCAGGCCGGTTACGATGGTCTCCAGACGGATGAAGTAGATAAGAACGAAAAGGATTAACACGGTGGTAGCGATCGCAGGTATGTACAGGCCAGCGCCGACTGCCAAGCCAATGCAGGCCACCACCCACAATCCGGCAGCGGTGGTCAGACCACGAACAGTAGCGCCTTCCCTTAAGATAGTCCCGGCTCCCAGAAAACCAATGCCGCTTACTACCTGGGCGGCTATTCGACCCGGATCGGCGTTTACGTTCTGATAATACTGAAGAAAAATATCTATGGATACAATCATGGCCAGAGTAGATCCAACACAAACCAGGGTGTAGGTTCTTAACCCGGCGGGCCGGTTCAGGCTCTCCCGTTCCAGCCCGATTAATCCCCCTAATATACAGGCCAGGGCCAATTTGAAAATGATCTCATACGTCGTCACCTAAACTATCACATCCGCTCTCTCCAGCAATATAATCAAGAATGGTTGCGAGCACCTGATCGGTACTTACCAGTTCGTGCTCTTTTTCCCATCTCTTCTTCATTTCGACCTGTTTTTCCTGCAAAGAGCGCGGTCCAATAGTCACGCGAATCGGAATGCCTATTAGATCGGCATCCTTGAATTTAACTCCGGCTCTCTCGTCACGGTCGTCCAGAAGAACCTCCACCCCGTGCTTCCCCAATTCCTCGTAAAGGCGATTGGCAACAGCCATCTGGTCTTCTTTCTTGCTGTTTACAGGGACAATAACCACCTGGTAGGGGGCGATGGCCAGCGGCCAAATTATCCCATTTTCATCAAAATTCTGTTCCACGGCAGCCGCCATGGTCCGAGATATACCAATGCCATAACAGCCCATTACAAAGGGCTGCCGCTCACCGTCCTGATCTATAAAGGTTGCCTCCATAGCCTGGGAATACTTGGTGCCAAGTTTAAAAATATGCCCTACCTCAATGCCCCGGGTCAGGCCCAGTGGTTCTCCACACACCGGACAGGGATCCCCTTCCTGAGCATTACGTATATCCAAAACGGCCTCGGGAACAAAATCACGCCCGGCATTCACATTGCAGTAATGGTAATCATCACGATTGGCGCCACAAACGAAATTATCCATCCCGGCAACTTCGCGATCCATGTAGATGCGCAGCTCCATCCCTATCGGTCCCAATGACCCGAAACCGGCGCCGGTTACTTCCCGGACAGTGGCCTCATCCGCCATAAACAGCTCCATACATCCCAGAGCATTCTTAAGTTTGATTTCATTAAGTTCCCGGTCTCCCCGCACCAGTGCAGCGACCAGTTCCCCATCTGCCAGGAACATCAGGGTTTTGACCTGTTTCTCGTTCTTAAGCTTAAGAAAACGACCTACTTCTTCAATGGTTTTCTGGCCCGGTGTATGCACCAGTTCCAGGGGTAGTTTTTCCTCGCGAGCATAATCTTCTGTGTAAACACATTCGGCTTTCTCTACATTGGCAGCATAGTGGCATTTATCGCAAAAGACGATGGCCGACTCGCCGTTTTCGGCCAGTACCATGTATTCGTGGCTTTCATTTCCGCCGATGGCGCCGCTATCAGCTTCCACCACCCGGTACTTAAGGCGCAGGCGTTGGAAAATCCGATGATAGGCTTCGTACATCTTCCGGTAGGAGATATCTAGACCGGCTTCATCGGCATCGAAGGAATAAAGGTCTTTCATAATAAACTCGCGTCCCCGCATCAAACCAAAGCGAGGCCGGATTTCATCCCGGTACTTGTTTTGCATTTGATACAGCAGAAGAGGCAACTGGCGATAGGAGTGAATATCTGTATCCACCAAGGTGGTAATCAGTTCCTCGTGGGTAGGCCCGAGCGCAAAGTGCCTATCATGACGGTCCTGCAGACGGAACATTTCGTCCCCATAAACCTCCCAGCGCCCGGATTTTTGCCATAGTTCTGCCGGCTGCATGATGGGCATCAAAACCTCCTGCCCGCCGGCCCGATCAATTTCTTCCCGTACCACCTGCTCAATTTTACGAATAACCCGATAAGCCAGCGGCAGGTAAGAATAAACTCCTCCGGAGGCCTTGCGAATAAAACCAGCTCGCAGCAGCAACTGGTGACTGATTATCTCTGCTTCACTGGGTACTTCGCGTAAAGTTGGTAAAAATAACTGCGAAAACTTCAAACTGCTACCTCCTCTTATTGGCCCCTTTATACCTGGCCCTTCAAGGCCTCTATTTCCTCCAGTAATGCAGGTACAAGCTCCTGCTCAGGGACTTTTTTAACAATTTCACCATGCCTGAAGAGCAATCCAAACCCTCTCCCTCCAGCGATACCCAGGTCGGCTTCCCGGGCCTCTCCGGGACCATTTACCACACATCCCATTACCGCAACTTTAATAGGAAGATCCAGACTTCGTACCGCCTGGTCCACTTCACGGGCGGCACGGATAAGATCGATTTCACAACGTCCGCAGGTGGGGCAGGAAATCAGCTCCACCCCCCGGTTACGCAAACCCAGGCCGCGTAAGATTTCATAGGCGGCCCAGACTTCTTCCACAGGGTCGGCGGTAAGGGAGACTCTTATGGTATCCCCCAGTCCTTCATTGAGTAAAATACCCATTCCCAGAGCTGATTTAATTAAACCCCTTTCCATGGTTCCTGCTTCGGTGACGCCAACATGAAAGGGGTATTCTACCTGCCGGGCCAGCAGCTGGTAAGCTTCAACGGTAAGCATTACAGAAGATGCCTTTAGCGACACTTTGATCTCATGAAAGTCGAGGTCCTGCAATATTTTTATATTATCCAGGGCGCTTTCTACCATGGCCGGGGCAGTGACTCCCCCGTACTTTTCCAGCAGGTTTTTGTGCAGTGAACCGGCATTTACCCCGATGCGAATAGGGATATGCTGTTCTTTACAGGCTTTGACTACTTCCCGCACCCGTGCCGGGGAGCCGATATTGCCCGGATTGATTCTTAAGCCCTGGGCTCCTGCTTCTATACTCTTCAGGGCCAGGCGGTAGTCAAAGTGAATATCTGCCACCAGGGGTATGGAAATCTGCCGGCAAATTTCTTTAATGGCCCCGGCGGCTTCCTCGTCAACCACGGCCACGCGGATGATTTCGCACCCGGCTTTTTGCAGAGCCTGGATCTGCTCCACGGTAGCCCGCACATCACGGGTGTCAGTGCTGGTCATGGACTGAACCACCACCGGAGCATCCCCCCCGATGGCTACCTCACCAATTTTGATTGGTCTGCTAATCCTGCGCACTTCATTTTCACCTTAACAGTTTGGCGATGTCGTTAAAGGTAACCAATACCATAAGGAGAATGAGAAAGAGGAAACCGAGCCAGTGAATAAAACCTTCTTTCTCGGGCTCCAATGGTTTACGGCGGATTAATTCCACCAGGGCGAAGACAATTTTGCTTCCATCCAGAGCGGGTATGGGGAGCAGATTTAAAATGCCCAGGTTGATACTCAAAAAAGCAGCGAACATCAGCAAGGTCGCAAACCCCAACTGGGCAAACTGGCCTACCAACTGGGTGATCCCTACCGGCCCGGCCAAATCATTCATGGATGCGCCTCCACTAACCAGTATCCCTAGTCCGGCAAGTAAATTAACGGTAGCCTGGTAGGTTTGAGCGGAACCGATTTTCACCCCTTCCCAGATCCCCGTTTTCTCGTAGACTACATGGGCGAGAATGCCAATACCCGGTTTCCCGGTCGTCTCGTTCAAAACCGGCGTAAGCCTTATCGTCTTTACGTTCGAATCGCGCTGAATGGTTAGTTCCATTTCTTCTCCGGCGGCATTGCGGTCGATGGCCTCGGTCATTTCCGTCCAGGTTTCAACTTCCGCCCCGTTGACGGTCAGGATACGATCACCTTCCTGCAAACCGGCCTGAGCAGCAGGCTTACCGCTTAACACCTTGCCTACCAAAGGTTCATTGGATGAAGTAGCAATGCCTATAAATGAATAGACAAAGATAAAAACCAGCAAAGCCATGACAAAATTCATAAACGGTCCGGAAAAGGCCACCGCCATTTTCTCCAGTGGTGTACGGTTAAGATAACCCTGGGGATCTGCCTCATCACCCAGTTCCTCACCTGCCATACGAACATATCCCCCCAGGGGAATCGCTCGTAATGAATACTCAATTCCGTCTTTCTTTACTGAAAAAAGGCGATGTCCAAAGCCAATGCTGAATTCCCAGATAGGAATCCCTATTTTACGGGCGACAATGAAATGCCCCCACTCGTGAACCAGTATAAGCACAGCGATAACCAGCAGGGTTATGAGAATGGTCAACCAGGTATTCATGCGTTACCTCCTTTAACTGCAATGGTTTTTATAATTCCAGACTTTACGTTTCGGCTTGGATGTATAAATATTGTGTCGTCAAGACTCCTGCATTTTTACCCAACAGGTCTTTTGCAGTTGAATCAATGATGAATATTTGTACTGAGCTCCAGACATTGTTGTCTGGCCCAGGCATCTGCCTCCAGAATCACTTCCAGGTCAGGACCTTGAATAGGAGCATGTCGTGCCATTACCCGCTCTACCAGAGCGGCTATCATCGTAAACCCTATTTTACCTTGTAAAAACAGCTCCACGGCCACCTCATTGGCTGCATTCATCACCGCCGGCATGGTTCCACCCGCTGCACCCGCCTGATAGGCCAGGTCGAGGGCGGGAAAACGTATAGTATCAACGGGTTCAAAGTGCATACTCCCCAGGCTGGGAAAATCCAGAGGATCCCCGGGCGAATCCAGCCGCTCCGGGTAACTTAAAGCCAATTGAATGGGAATACGCATATCTGCCACCCCCATATGAGCCAGGAAGGAGCCATCCACCAGTTCCACCATGGAGTGAACAATGCTTTCACGATGTACTACCACCCGGATTCGTTCATATTCAGTGGCAAACAGATGGTGGGCCTCAATAACCTCCAGCCCCTTGTTCATCAGGGTGGCCGAATCAATTGTAATCTTCGGTCCCATTTTCCATACCGGGTGGTGCAAGGCCAGCTCCGGGGTGATATTTATTAACTGTTCCGGGCTGAAATCGCGGAAAGGGCCTCCTGATGCAGTCAGCCACAAATGCTTTACATGTTTCTCCTCACCGGCCCGGCACTGAAAGATGGCGGAATGCTCACTATCTACCGGCAGGAGATTAACCCCGGATCGGCGTACCGCCTCCATTACAATGTCCCCCGCTGCTACCAGGGTCTCCTTGTTGGCCAGAGCAATGTCTTTACCGGCCCTAATAGCTGCCAAGGTGGGTTGAATACCTACCGAACCGCTAAGAGCCACCACCACCATATCTGCCTGGGGCAGAGCAGCTAATTCGCAAAGACCATCCATTCCACTAAGCAGGTGAACGCCCGCCGGCAGCTTCTGCTTCATTTCCTGACCAGCCCGGGCACTAAATACACCTACCCAGGCCGGGCCGAACTTATTTACCTGCTCCAGCAGGATATCCGTCTCGTCGCGGGCAGCCAGTCCCAGCACCCTATACCTTTCCGGGTATCGTTGCACCACTTCCAGGGTCTGCCGCCCAATAGAGCCGGTGGAACCTAGAATGATTAGCTTTTTTAATCCCTGGTCCGGTTCTGTCATTTAGGCTTCCCCCATTCCATTCCCTTAAACAGGCCGGCTCGATAGCAGGCAATAATAATGACCACCAGCACCGGCCCCAGAACCATTCCTATCACGCCCCCCAGTTGCAGGCCAACGTAAAGGGAAATCAGTGTAATCAGGGGATGCAGGCCGATATTGTCCCCCACGATTTTAGGTTCCAAAACCTGCCTCACCACGGAGATAATAACATATACGATCAGCAACCCAATACCCAAACGGGTATTGCCGCTAATTAGTTCCCAAATTACCCAGGGAACGAATATAGTCCCCGGTCCCAGCACGGGAAGAATATCACACAAACCGATAATTATGCCAATGGTAAGGATATACTCAACCCCGAGAATGCGCAAGGAAATCATGGTGATGATGGCGGTTATGGTAATCAAAATTGAATAGGCCTTGAGGAATCCTATTAAAGCCTGAAAAAGGTTTCCTATGATCTCAGCGGTTTTGGATTGCGCCGAACTGGGCAAGAAGCGAAAGATAAACTCCCGGATGAGGGCACGGTCTTTGACGATAAGAAAAGTGGCCACTGCAGCGATGATAAGAAAAATAAACACACCGGGCAATGCTGCCAGTACCTGCACCAGGATATTTATGCTGGAATCAATTAGCCCGCGCATGGTTTCCAAGCCCTTACCCAGATTCTGTTGCAGAGATAATGCCACTTCCGGGGGCAGGTTTAATTTCGGGTAAAGGATTTGAATATCATTAACCGCTTCCAGTACCCGGCTTACCACCTGATCGGAATATTGAGCCACTCGAGGATACAGGCGGGAGAGTTCCCGGATAATAATGGATATAATGAGGGAAATAATATAAATAAATCCGCCCACCACCATCAGGAGGCTCAGGGCGACCGCCCAGCTTCTCTTCATCCGTGCCCTCTTCTCGAACCAGTTTACAATTGGTTCCACAATAACGGCCAGAAGCACAGCCAGGATAAAGGGAAGAAACAGTATCGGTATATAGGCCAGCATTTTTCCGGCAATGGGCAAAACAAACGAAAACAGCAGATAAATGGAGACCAGAGCCAACACCAGTATGGCTAGTTTAGTGAGGGTTTTAACGTGTTTTTGCAGTTCCGGATCCAAAGCAGCACCCCGCATTCACTTTAACTTCAACTTCTCTCTCATCCCCAATATGTAAAAAAGAAATATACTACCGGCATAACCAGCATAAAACTATCGAAACGATCCAGTAAACCACCATGACCGGGGATAAGGTTTCCGGCATCTTTTACCCCGAAATAACGCTTCATCCCGGAAATAAACAAATCGCCAAACTGGGCCGCCAAACTGGCGGCGACCCCCAGCAGCAGGTAAAGAGGCCACCCGGGTTCGGGGCCGAGTATAAAATAGGAAGCCAACGCCACCACTACTGTCAGACTGGTGGCACCCACCGCCCCTTCCCAGGTTTTCTTCGGGCTGAGGCGGGGAGCCAATTTGATTTTACCCCATTTCATGCCAGTAAAATAGCCACCCACATCGCTGCTCCAGGTTAACAATAAAGCCAGGAGTATCACCAGAAAAGAATGATTCATATTGAGCATACGCAATCCAAAGCTGAATAAGTACCCCAGGTAAAGGCTGGCAAAAGAGCTTACTGCCATATCCACCCAGGTAGTACGCGGGAAGGTCAGTACCGAGACAATAACCACCCCGAGCACCAGAAGAAACAATAAGGGTACCAAATAGTATTCGGGATAGAGCGGAACAAAAAAAATCGCCATTAAAAGAAGGTACCCGATAACAACCGGCGGTTGCATTCCCTTGTGCCTCATTACCCGGTTGAACTCATAAAGGCTTCCCAGGGCCAGGAAAGTAAAAAGGGCATATCCATAGATTCCTCCCAGATAAAACAGGATCAATAATAGAGGAATACCTACCAGCGCACTCATAACTCGTGTTTTAAGCATGGTTTTTGCCCTGCCTGGTCTTGCTTAAGCCTCCAAAACGGCGATCGCGCGACTGAAACGAACGAATGGCCTGATAAAGATCCTCACGGGTAAAATCCGGCCACATCCGCTCGGTTACCCAGAGTTCCGTATAGGCAATCTGCCAGAGAAGAAAATTACTAATACGCATTTCCCCGGCAGTACGAATCAGCAAATCAGGGTCGGGAAGCCCGGCCGTACTTAAGAGGTTGGCAAACAGGTCCTCAGTAATCTCTTCCGGGGCTACCTCTCCCCGGGAAACTTGTTCAGCCAGTGCAGCGGCCGCTTGCAGAATTTCCTTGCGCGCCCCGTAGTTCAAGGCAATATTGAGTACCAATCCGGTGTTATTACGGGTTGATTCGATGGCGCGGTTAATCTCCACCTGGCATTCCCGGGGCAAAACCTGGTAATCGCCCGAAACTCTTATATGGACCTGGTTTTGTATTAGCTCGTTGAGCTCTTTACGAAGAAATTCAATCAATAAAGCCATGAGGTAGTCAACTTCCTCGCGAGGTCGTTTCCAATTTTCAGTCGAAAACGCAAACACTGTTAAAACGGAAACGCCGATATCATCACAGGCTCTCACGATTTCTTTAAGAGTGTTCATTCCCGCACGGTGACCCATGGTTCTGGGCAGCAGTCTTTTCTGTGCCCACCTGCCGTTTCCATCCATAATAATGGCAATGTGCCGGGGTATTCTATCTTCACTAATTCCAGCTGGATTAGATTTTCGCACCGCCTACCCCTTCTCTCCTAAACTACAAAACCCCCGAAAAGGGGGTCTGCTAAGAATATTATAACCATAGCAGGATTAAAATGAAAACGCCTTTTGAGCTATACTTCCATAATCTCCTTTTCCTTGGCATGAAGAATATTGTCGACCTCTTTAATGTATTTGTCAGTGAGTTTCTGGATTTCATCCATGCCCTTTTTGCCTTCGTCCTCGGAAAACAGTTTGTCCTTTTCTCCTGATTTCAGCATATCATTGGCTTCCCGGCGAATGTTTCGCACAGCTACCCGCGCCTCTTCGGCACGTTTTTTCACCACTTTGACCAGGTCTTTACGCCTCTCCTCAGTCAACTGGGGAATAGCCAGACGAATCACATTGCCATCACTGGAAGGGTTGAGCCCCAAATCCGATTTCATAATCGCCTTTTCGATGTCCGGAATACTACTTTTATCCCAAGGCTGTATAACCAGCAAGCGCGCTTCCGGAACAGTAATGTTGGCCAGTTGATTAACTGGAGTAGCCTCACCATAATAATCAACCATCACCCGTTCCAACATGGCCGGATTGGCCCGACCTGCTCTCAAGGCGGCCAGATCATGACTTAAGTGTTCCAGCGTTTTGGTCATCCGCTCCTGTGCATCATTGGAAATGTCCCTGATCATCACTCTTACCTCCCAACATAGGTTCCTATGGTCTCTCCCATCACCGCTCGTAAAATATTACCCCGCTCGGTAAGATCAAAAACAATGATGGGAATCTTGTTATCCATACAAAGCGAGGCAGCTGTTGAATCCATAACCCCCAGCCCTTGGTTAATCAGATCCATATAGTCCAAGCGCGTATACTTTATAGCGTTGGGGTTCTGCCTGGGGTCGGAATCATACACCCCATCCACTTTTTTAGCCATCAAGATAACCTCGGCCTCAATCTCAGCGGATCGCAGGGCCGCAGCCGTATCGGTAGAGAAGTAAGGATTGCCGGTCCCGGCGGAAAAAATAACCACCCGCCCTTTTTCCAAGTGGCGAATAGCCCTTCTCCGTATATAGGGCTCCGCAATTTCCTTCATTTCGATGGCGGTCATTACTCTAATTTCCAGTCCCTGTTTTTCCAGTGCGTCTTGCAGGGCCAGGGCGTTGATTTCCGTGGCCAGCATACCCATATAGTCCGCGGTAGCACGGTCCATCCCCTGGGCACTGCCAGCTACACCCCGCCAGATATTTCCTCCCCCTACCACAATGGCTACTTCGACTCTTTTCTCTGTGACTTCCGCAACCTGCTGGGAAATCGACACCAGCGTCTGATGGTCAATCCCGTAACCACCACTACCTGCCAGTGCCTCCCCACTTAGTTTGAGGACAATTCGCTTATATCTGGGCTCTTGCAAGAGCTTACCTCCCAACTATGCGTTCGTAAGAACGAGTCGCCCGGCCACAGCCAGACAAAACTGATAAGTCGAGGACCGGTAATTTTACCCTTTTATCTGGGCCATAACCTCGCTGGCGAAATCAACAGTTTCCTTTTCAATGCCTTCCCCCAGCTCATAGCGTGCAAATCTTCTCACATTTATGTTTTCCCCGATGCGGGCAATGTTTTCGTGGATCAGTTCCTGTACTGCTTTGTCCGGATCTTTGATAAATGGTTGTTCCATAAGGCACTTTTCCTTAAAAAACTTATCCAGGCGGCCTTCGATCATCTTTTCGATAACCTTCTCCGGCTTCCCTTCCTCCAGGGCCTGAGCGCGCAGAACCTCTTTCTCTCTCTGGACAACCTCTTCTTCGACCATCTCACGGCTTATATACTCAGGGTTGGAAGCAGCCACCTGCATAGCGATATCATAGGCTAGTTGCTTAAACTCAGGAGTCTTGGCTACAAAGTCGGTCTCGCAGTTTACTTCCACCAATACCCCGATGCGTCCACCACCGTGAATATAAGAGGTAACCACTCCTTCTTTCGCTACCCGACCAGCTTTTTTGGCGGCCTTGGCCAGCCCTTTGGCCCTTAATTCATCTATAGCCTGTTCAATATCTCCATTGGCAGCCTCCAGGGCCTTCTTGCAGTCCATCATTCCTGCGCCAGTTCTCTCACGCAGTTCCTTAACCATTTGCGCTGTAATCATATCATTGGTAACCTCCCGACCTATTTTTATTCCCATAGAAAAGGGGCAATAGGACTTTATCCAATCGCCCCCTGGTTTTCGGTCTCCTAGGCCGACACCTGCTCCCCTTGCTTACCCTCCAGGACCGCATCGGCGATTTTGGATGAAATCAGCTTTACAGCCCGGATAGCGTCATCATTCCCGGGAATGACATAATCGATCTCATCCGGGTCACAATTGGTATCGACAATAGCCACCACCGGTATATTGAGTTTGCGGGCTTCAGCAACGGCAATTTTTTCTTTACGAGGATCGACTACGAAAACCGCACCGGGGAGTTTATCCATGTCCTTGATCCCTCCCAAAAAGCGTTCCAGTCTTTCCTTTTCATTTAATAGTTTTGCCACTTCTTTCTTGGTTAAAACCTCAAATGAGCCTTCACTTTCCATCTTTTCCAGTTCCTTTAGCCGCTGCACTCTTTTGCGAATAGTTTTGTAATTGGTTAACATGCCCCCCAGCCAGCGCTGGTTGACGAAGTACATTTCGCATCTGCGTGCCTCATCTCGGATGGTCTCTTGGGCCTGCTTTTTGGTACCCACAAAGAGAACCCCTTTGCCTTCTGCAGCTACGTTACGGATAAATGCGTAAGCCTCATCAAACTTTTTGACCGTTTGCTGCAGATCAATGATGTAGATGCCATTCCGTTCCATATAAATGTAGGTTGCCATTTTGGGGTTCCAGCGACGGGTTTGGTGACCGAAATGAACGCCGGCCTCCAGTAACTGCTTCATGGTGATTACTGACATTTTTGTGCCTCCTTATAGTTGTATCCTCCGCCCCTTCATCCCCCTTGAACACCGTAATCCGGCACTCTTCAAAAGGTCCAGCAGCGTGTGTTATTACCAAACGTTAATATAGCATAAAAACCCACCTGGTTGCAAGCCACCAGGGGCAACCGATGGGTTACTATGCTAATCTATTTATTAAGAAAGGGCGCGCTTTTTTTCCAACAGGTTGAGTATCAGAGCAATTTCTCCCTGCCCGCGGTTCAGTGTTACTGCGATCTCTTTTACACCATAACCCCGGTCGCGTAACGTCTTCACCGCCAGGTAGGGGTGCATGCTTTGCAGGGTTTCCTGGTCAGGTTCTTCCTCCTCCCCTGATGCCGGGGCGGATTCCAGATTACTTTCGGAAGCGGCCTCCGCAACTACTACTGCTTCTGTATCGGACGCGGATAAGGTGGACTCTTGAACCATCGTCTCAACATAAGAAAGGTCTCCAATTTCTATGGAAACCTCGGCCAGTATATCATCCTCTGCCGGAGCAGCGGAATCCCCGGGTTCGTTTATGGCGTTGGGAAGAGAAGAGTCTGCCGTAATTGTCGCGGATTGCTCCAGTCGAGAGACAATCTGTTCGGATAGTTCCCAACTTTTCTCCATGAACTGGTTTAAATCATCTCTGACTTCACGTGCTTGTACCAGAAGCCCCCGCAAATCACGGGTATACTCGTCGACCAGGCCTTTGCGATAAACTACAAAACAGATTATGCTTAGAACGGCCAGCATGGAAAAGAAGATGAAAAACGCCTCGATCTCTAACACCTCTTTCTCTTGTTCGCCAGGGATTTTGACGCTGACGAATCCCAAGGGTTTTGACGCTGATTAACGCTGACTGACACTGAAATGTTTCGGGAAAAGTATACTCCCGG
>CAZLYH010000007.1:19162-42192 GCA_964563775.1 uncultured Syntrophomonadaceae bacterium
CGTAAACCTTTTTAAATGCAGTAAGTTTCCCGGGGAAAGGTGTGTCCCCGTTCATTATATCGTAATATCTATGCCCAAACCTTTCTTTAAGGACTCTGGATCAGTTTGGGTGCTTTTTTCTTCTTTTCCCCCAGATTTGCGCTCCCTCTTCTTTCCCCTGTTGCCTTCTTCACGTTCTTCTTTTTCCTGCACTTTTTTCCCCTGATTTTGCAAGGTCTGATTAACGGTCCGGGATACCCTCTCTGTCTGAGCGGCAATATTTTGTGCCGACTCCTGCTGCCGATTTTGCCCCTCGACCTGCTGGGTTTGTTGAATTTTGGTCACATCATTGACCTTCTGAACCAATACCTGCATATCTACACTACGGATGGTCATAAAAATCCCCCCCGGGTCACCGAAGTGATGTCAGCCTCACTTCTCCTCCCTCAAGCACAAACTGGGAATACTTGATCGGGTCATTCACTACGTAAATTGCCTGCCCAATTGTTATCCTGACACCTGGATATACAATATCCAGAGCCCTTACCCGGGCTGCATGGGCACGTTGAAATTCATTTTCCAGGAAAGCTATGCGCTCTTCCATCTGCGTGATCTGCTGACGCAGAGTTTTGAAACTGTCCAGCATCTGGATCAAGTCAAGTCTTTTCTTTTCCGTCAGGTTTTCGGGTTTGATGCCACTACGCTGCAGCACCTGCAGGTTATGGTTTAGTGTTTCCATCGTACGGGTCTTTTCGTTATGACTTTTCACAAGTTGCTGGTATTCATCCCGGTAATGCGGGTTTACCCCCACCTCGACTATGGTCTGGGTAGCCAGTTGGGACCCCATTATCTTGGACTCCACTTCGTAGGCGGCCTGGAGAACCCCCCCCACGATGGTGGCCCGGTTCCCGTTGACGACAATACTACTTCCTGCTTTTACAACGGATTGCATAATAGCTTCGCGGATGATTACGTCCTTTCCAGCCTCCAGCCGGGCGTTTTCCGCAAAACGGGCATAAATGCTCTCTCCGGCGATAACCTGACCTTTTACTCCACCGGTGATCCCGCCCTTAACCAGGATATTGCCCCCGGCTACAACCTCTGCACCTTCAATAAATCCACCTATTTCTATGTCGCCACCGGCTTTTACCTTAAAGCTGGAATTGATGTTCCCACTAATAAGCACATTGCCTATAAAATCTATATTTCCTGTGGAATAATCGATGTCCCCCCGAATCTCAAACACCTGGTTTACAACTACTCGGCCGTCTATTACGGAAACATTTCCATCTACAGTTGCATACAGATAAAGCTCTTGCTCATCACAGACGGTGTTACTGCCCCGGGGAAGACGCAGGTCCTTTCCTTTGCGAGCCTTGATGGTTTCTCCTTTAACGGTTTTACCTTCCTCCCCGTCGGTGGGAGGTACCCGCTCCACCAGCATGGTCCCCGCTTTTACATTATAGACAATACCCAAATCCAAATAGTTGACATTGCCCTTTTCATCCATTTTGGGGTTGGCCCGCTCATGGGGCAGGGGGAAATGGTAAATAATCTGTGCATTGCCTCCATCAGTAGCCGGGGCCCCTTCGGCCACCATAATCCGACTCCCCCAATTTTGCTCGCGCAACGCCCTTCTTATTTCCTCTTCATTTATACCAAAGACCACGCCATTATCGTGTAACGACTGTATCGCCTGCTCAAAAGTGCACGGCTTCCCTTCTGGCGTTGGCGGAAATACTTCCAGGTAGGCATGCATCTGGTTACGGTCCAAGCTGACCCTGACCTGGCCCCTCGAAGTAAATTGCTCTTCCATCTTATTCCGCTCCTTTCGTTACACAACCAGGTATTTCTTCTTACTAAGGCTTCCCCTCAACCTCAATATAGCCTTGGTGTGCAACTGGGAAATCCGGGATTCTGAAAGTTTTAATACAGCTCCAATCTCCTTAAGGGTAAGACCTTCATAGTAATAAAGGTAGATAACCGTCTTTTCTTTGTCCGGCAACCTACTAATAGCCTTGGCCAGAACCTCTTTTACTTCCCTGAACTCTACAAATAATGAAGCATCAGAGGCATTCTGATCTTCCAGGATATCAAGAATCCTTTTTTTCTTTTCGTCGCCCTCTTCCCCGGGCAAAAAATCATCCAGTGATATTATCGTGTTAGTTGAGACATCTCTTAACAGGCTGGCAAACTCGTCTATGGTCAGACCCATTTCCCGAGCCACTTCTGCATCGCTGGCGGCCCTCCCCAGCCTGGCTTCCAGGACAGCATAGGTTCTCTCCAGTTCCTTGCTCTTCTGGCGAACCGAAACCGGCACCCAGTCCATGGCCCGCAAGCCATCGATCATGGAACCGCGGATACGGGTAATGGCATACGTTTCAAACTTGATGTTACGGCGATGATCGTATTTTTCCACCGCATCCATAAGTCCCTCGACCCCATAAGAGATAAGCTCGTCGAACTCGACTACGGTGGAAAGGTGAATAGCCAGGCGATTGGCAACATATTTGACCAGGTGAGCATAATGAATAATGATTTCATCGCGGGCTTCCAGGTCATTTTTTTCCTTAAAACGGACCCATACCTGACTCAAATCTGCTTTCATCTAAATAACTCTCTCCCCATGACCGATAGTCCTTACCAGAAGGTCGCCCGTGTCGGGGTCAAAGGTAATGGTTCGCCCGTAATTGCCACCCGTATCTTTTCCCAGTAAAGGAATCCTGTGTTTTTCCAGATTCTCAACTACGGCGATGGCGTTCCGTTCGCCAATCTTCATAATCTCACTCTCTCCGGAAAACTTGAACATCTGTGCTCCACCGGCAATTTTACTCTGTAATCGAGAGCGGCTGGCCCCTTCCTTCACGAGGTCTTCCAGAACCATTTCAATCGCCGAATCAGCGAATTTGGCCCGGTTCTGGGCGTTTTTTGCCTGTACACTGGAGGGAAGCATAATGTGGGCCAGGGCAGCCAACTTGAGACTGCGATCATAGATGCATATACCGATGCAGGAACCTAAACCGGCAGTCATCAGTTTATCCGGCGCTCTGGTCAGCTTTACGTCCGCCATCCCCACCTGGATTATCTTCCCCATTAGAAACTCACCCCAAGTGCCGCTAAAATAGTATTCAGTGAGTCCGGCTCAGGCAGCAGGAAGAAATGCCCCACCACTTCTTCCTGGTCCCTGACAAATTGCGTCTCCAATACCAGTACATGGTCGGCAATTTCCCCGAACTGTGCCAGAATGGCGTCCAGCACTGCCCCGGCCATATCAATCGCCAGCGCAGGAACGGAGGGAAGGAAGGTTAGCTGGGTGAACATGGCCAGGGCATTCAGATAGGTAGCCGAAAGAATATTTCCCAACTCCATCATCGCCGACATTTCCAGTTCAGAAAGGGTTTCTGCAGTGGTTTCCCCCGGTCTCCTTCCCAATAACATATCAATCAGCAAGCAGGCCTTTTCAATGGAAAGTATAAAGAGAATGCTGGTTGGCGCCGGTCCGGTGACATTGAAGTAGATGCCGGTTACATGCGTATCTGCTCCCCCGATAAGATCGGGGACCTCGGCAAAAGGCAGGATGGTTACCTCAGGTACGGTCATATCGATCTTGGCCTGAACCATCTGGGCCAGAGCAGTGGCGGCGTTACCTGCACCTATGTTCCCAATTTCTCGTAGAGCATCCAGCTGGAGACCGGACAATTCACTAAAATCCTGTACCATTGTATCCTCCTATTACTTACGACTCCAAAATCCTCAAAAGATCCAATAAAATCAGTAAGCGGTCATCCACTTTGGCAATTCCCTTGATATGTTCGGCACTCATAGAGTGATAGACCTGGGAGGTCGGCTCTATATCCGTGGTATGTATGCGTAATACTTCTGATACTTCGTCAACAATAATACCCACCTTGAGCTCATCGAACTGAAACACAATGATTCGTTTGTCTTCTTCATTACCGTCCGACTGAATACCAAATCGCTTGTGCAGGTTAATGATGGGAATAATGTTGCCCCGCAGGTTGACAACCCCTTCAATGTTTTTTCCCGCCCGGGGAACCCGGGTGATGCCCAGGAGGCGGTTAATTTCCATAACATTCAGGATATCAACGGCATATTCCTCTCGCCCCAGTTGAAAAGCCACCACCTGGAATTCCTCTTCCTGCTGGCTCATCTCGGCTTTGGCTGACGTTAAACTAGTCATCTTTCCACCCCCTGTTAATACAAAGTGGCGATGTCCAGGATTAAGCGGACGTTTCCGTCACCGGATACAATAGCCCCCGCTATTCCAGGTATTCCCGCCAACAACTTGCCCAGTGATTTAATGACGATTTCCTGCTGTCCAATCAAGGCATCTACTACCAGTCCAACTTGTTTTTCTGCCTTACGGACTACGACAACATACATTTCTTCTTTATTGGTCTCACCTGGGACGTCAAGAAGTGAAGCCAGTCGGTAAAGGGGCAGGACATTGCCGCGCATAATAATCACTTCCTGATCCTGCACCATCTTGATGTCGCTGCTTTTAATCATGGTGGTCTCGTCAACAGAACTCAACGGAACAGCATAGGTTTCGTTGCGAATAGCAACGAGCAGGGCCTGAATAATGGCCAGGGTGAGGGGAAGTTTGATGCGAAACTTGGTTCCCTTCCCCACTTTGGTATCCACAAAAATTTCCCCGTTCAAAGCCTCTATTTTACTCTTGACCACGTCCAGGCCTACGCCCCGGCCGGAAATGTCGGTAATGTTCTCAGCGGTACTAAAACCTGACTGGAACAGAAGGTCAACCGCCTCCTCCGGGGTAAGCAGTTCCGCCTCTTTGGGGCTGATAAGGCCCTTTTCCACCGCCCTGGCCGTAACCCGTTTACTGTCAATCCCGGCCCCGTCATCTTCTACTTCTATATAGACGTTGTTCCCCTCGTGTCGGGCCCTCAGGAGTACAGTTCCCTGTCGTGGCTTACCCTGTCTCAAGCGTTCTTCCGTAGTTTCCAGACCGTGATCTATGGCATTACGTAAAAGATGAATCAAGGGATCACCGACTTCATCTATCACCGTGCGATCCAGCTCGGTTTCCTTACCTTCAATGACAAATTCAACTTCCTTGTTTAAATCCTTGGCCAAATCCCTTACCATACGTGGAAAACGGTTGAAAACCTGTTCAATGGGAACCATCCTCACCTTCATTACCACTGACTGAAGGTCGGTGGTAACCCGGTCCAGCTGCTCCAAAGTTTCATTCAACTCTGCTATCTTTTGGCTGGCGCCTATTTGCTCCAGCCGTCCCTTGTGCATAACCAGTTCGCCCACCAGGTTCATAAGATTATCTAATCTTTCAATGTCCACCCGGACCGTTTGTTTAACCTTGTGGGTCCGTTTGTGATCCTCATTATCTTCTGCCTGAGCGATATAAGTATCGAGCCGCCCTGATTCATCCGGTTGACTGACTACCAGGGAGTTTACGTCTATTTCGCTAATTCTTTCGATAATAACTTCGCTGATCTTTTCCAACCTGTGCTGGATTTCTTCGCTCCCACCCCGGCTAATGATAATCACCCGAAAGCCACCGTTGAATTTGCCATCTTCCAAATCCTGGGCCGATGGAATTGATTTAATAACCTCGCCATCCTCTTCCACCGCCTTAAACACCATAAAGGCCCGCACTGACTTCATCAAACAGTCCGGTTCAATGCTTATATGGATATCCAGGACGTGATAATTTGCACCCACCGCTTCTTTTAAAACGGTTAAGTCATATTCGGTAAAAAGACCGGGTTCCTGACCGGAACCCTCCCATAATTCTGCTTCCGCTTTTCCATCATACCTTGGTTCAGAGAGAGCTGCAGACTCGTAATCCCCCGTCTTAATGCCCGACAGAATCGCAATAAGATCGCTGTTGTCCATCTCTCCGGAACCTTCGTTCTCGATTTTATCAATAATTAGTTGGATGCGGTCAAAACACTGGAAAACAGTGTCAACTACAACCGGATCGACTTTTAGTACCCCTTCTTTAAGATCAGTGAGGACATCTTCCATATGATGGGTTAAATCGGCCAAATCGTAAAATCCCATGGTTGACGACATACCTTTTAATGTGTGGGCGGCCCGAAAGATTTCGTTAAGGGCTGCCACATTGTGAGCATCCTTTTCCAGTTCAAGAAGTCTCTGGTTCAATGACGCCAGGTGCTCCCTGCTTTCCCCCAGAAAAACATCCAGGTACTGGGACATATCCATTTTCATAGATACCAGCTCCTAATCCTTAATTCCTCTTGTACCGTTATAGCTCAAAGCATTCGTAACGCTTCATCACCTATCCGAGTGAGCGGAACAACTTTGTCTACCAATCCTGTCTCAATGGCTGCCTTGGGCATGCCAAATACAATGCAGGTGGACTGGTCTTCGGCAATTATCCGTGCGCCCATCTTTTTTAAGTTCTTTATTCCTTCCGCACCATCATGGCCCATTCCGGTCATAATAACACACACCACCTGCCCCCAGAATTCTTGCGCCACGGACTCCAATAAAACGTCGAAGGCCGGACGTAAACCTCCTCGCGGTGGGGACTGATTCAAATGGACATGGAGTCCTGCAGATGCCCCCCGATTGGTCTTGGCTACCAGCAAATGATAGTCCCCGGGAGCTATATAAACACACCCATTCTCAATAGGTTCATCTGCCTCCGCCTCTTTTACACGGATCCCTGAAAGAGCATCCAGCCTTTCCGCCAGCGACCTGGTAAAACCCGCCGGCATGTGCTGAACGACCAGAACTGCCGCATTGAGATGGGCATGAATGCGAGGAATAACCTGATAAAGAGCCTTGGGTCCTCCAGTAGAGGTACCGATTAATAAAAGCTTTTGCAATTCACCTGCGGGCTGAACCACTTTGGTCCTGGGCACCGTTTTTACCGGCTCAATCTCCGGTATAGTAATAAGTTTCTGCAACTTTTTCCTGGTACCTGCTGCGGTTTTAACTTTTCTGACAATTTCGTCCTTAATTTCCTCTATATCCAGAGAAATCTGACCGGACGGCTTGGTTATAAAGTCAACCGCACCTAGCTGGAGGGCGCGCAAGGTTTGCTCGGCGCCTACTTTGGTGAGGCTGCTTAGCATGATTACCGGGACCGGGTTTTCCCGCATTATTTGCTCCAGTGCACCCAAGCCATCAAGGCGGGGCATCTCAATATCCAGAGTTACTACATCTGGCTGCAATTCTCTTATCTTTACCAGACCGTCTTGCCCGTCCCGGGCAGTGCCCACAACTTTTAAATCAGGATCGCCATTTATGATATCGGAAATCACCTTTCGCATGAAAGCGGAATCATCAATAACTAAAACCCTTATTTGCGCCATTTTCCCCTTCCCTCCTAGTACACAATGCCTCGCTTGATCCACTCACGCTGTTTGCTAAAAATATATTTAAAAATTCTATCTTTTTGCACATCCGAAATGTTTGTAAATTCTACTGCTATCCGTCGGGTTTCACCCCTTAAGTGAGGTTCGAAAACACGAACTACGCGTCCTATAGTAAAGACTGATTCCAAATCCGGTAAATCCAGTTGCACCTCAATTTCCTGTCCGGCTTGCAGAGAATAATTAGTTGTAAAGAGCATACCCCCGGCACTAATATCGAAAGTGACTCCCTCTAAAACAGGTCTTTCCTCACTTTCTTCACCCTCCTTAATGAGTCGAAACTGCAGGGGAAGGTTTACCGCCAGACGTACATATTCCCGTTTCTGGTTAATTCGCTCCAGGAATTGGGGCCGGTTAACTATCAGACAAGGAATTGGTTCCCTCCGTCTGCCCTTCACCTGGCAGGAGCAGGCAAAAGTGGAGTGTTTAAAACGAAAAACGAGCCTGATATCCTCCCCCACCGCCAGAGGAAGCAGAGCCGCCTGGCGAATAGGCATGGAAATGTGGAGATATTTTGCCGTGGTCTCTTCTATCCGACTGGGCAGGCGCTCACCAGACTGTAATTCAATTTCCACCAACTGGTTTATGCGTATGTCCTCCGGTCTCATTCCAACCTCCCGTATTCCCTATTGCTGCATCAAACCAGCAATTTTCCGGAAAAATTTTCGTATCCCCCCACTGGAGAAGTCGGCGGGAATATCGTCACTTGTGTGGAGATTTATCAAATTGGCAGCCAGCATATGAATGTTCCGCGCTGCGGTACTGCGAGGATAAAGATCTATAAACGCCTGTTGTTTCTTGATTCCCTCCCCTACCAGGGGCTCGTTGTAAACCATACCCAGCATCTTGATATCCACATTCAAAAACTTCTCGCATACCAGGCGAAATTTATCCGCTACCTGCATACCCTCGTTGGCATCAGCAATCCGGTTAATTACCAGATAAATGTTGCGCTGTCCCGGCTGGTTGGCAATGGTCTTCACGGTGCCATAGGCATCTGTGACCGCGGTGGGCTCCGGGGTGGTCACGATTATCATATCGTCCGCTGCCAGAAGAAAAGTAATTACGTTCCTTGATATTCCCGCACCAGTATCTATTACCAGGTAATCGTAGAGTGCGTCCAGTTTACCCAGTTCCATTATGATTTTCTTCAAATCAACGCTATCCAGATTGGCCAGTTCGGATATGCCCGAGCCCCCCGGAATGATTTTCAAATCGCGGGGGCCGGCAATAGTGATGTCCTCAAGTGTTTTCTCGCCTTGTATCATATGGTGAATATTGTATTTAGGAACCAGCCCCAGCATAATATCAATATTGGCGAGTCCCATATCTGCATCCAGCAGAATTACCCTCTTTCCCAAAGCACATAGGCTCAAAGAAAGATTCAGAGCCAAGGTACTCTTACCTACTCCACCTTTTCCGCTGCTCACCACTATGACCCGGGACGGCCTGATTTCAGCTGCCAGTTCATTTTCGATCTGTTGTTTAACATGTAATGCCATTTCCCGAAGTCTATCCGCCTGATCACTCATGGCTCTCGACCCCTTTTAAAATCATCCCCGCTAACTTTAGCGTATCGGGGACCTCAATATCATCGGGTACGTTCTGTCCGGTTGTTATATAGGCAATGGGTTTTCTTACTTCATAAGCAATATTAAGTATCGGCCCGTAGTGAAAGGTCTCGTCGAGTTTGGTGAAAATAAGTTTATCAACCCCAATTTTCTCAAACTGCTGGTAAATCTGAACCAGAGCGGTACTGTCGGTAGTAATACTTAGTACCAACAGAGTTTCGTCTGGACGGCCAATGTCAATATATTCCCGCAACTCGTCCATCTGGCTCCCGTTATACGGGCTGCGCCCCGCTGTATCCACAAAAATGACATCCCGGTTTTTGTATTTATTAATAGCCTCGGGTAGATCAGCGGGATCAAAGACGACTGTAATGGGAATACCTATAATTTCTGCAAAGGTTCTCAGTTGTTCGGCGGCGGAAATCCGGTAAGTATCCAGTGTTATTAAGGCGACTTCCTTGCGATCCACGAAGCTCATATTGGCGGCGAGCTTGGCAATGGTAGTCGTTTTCCCCACCCCCGTGGGTCCAACCAGAAACACTACTGCCCCCTTGCGCTCACGATCAATTTTTATCGGCCGGGCCTCAGAAAGATATTGCTGCAAGGTATGCAAGCATACATCCCAGGCCCAGGCGGCATCTGTGGTCCCATCACGGGGCAGACGGGAAGCAACGTTATTTACTATGTTAAGTGCAATCTGCCGGTTAACGTGATTATGAACGAGTATATCATAGAATTGCTGTACCTCGGGGGAAAGACCTTGCATGGCATCGATTTCGTTCAGGCGGGAACGCAGATCACCAATCAGCCCATTCATTTTTTGCAGCTCCTGAACCAGCACCTGTCCGTCCGCCGTGGCAGCAACCGGATCATTATTATTCTGAGCCTTTGCCGGAGTCTCGCGCGGCCGATTTCGATCGGTTTGAACCTGCAGAGTATCATCAAGTGCTACGGTCACTTCAACCTGGGGAGGGTAAATCCAGCCCAGCAAACCGCTGCGCCGGATCTGCCTGGTTTGCAAAATAATCGCATCCCGGCCCATCTCCTCTTTGGCTTTGCGGATTGCCGTGCGAAAATCACGAGCCACGTACTTCTTTATTTTCATGCTGACACCATCCCAACAACTTCGATACCTATGTTATTATCGATTTCATTATAAGAAAGTACTACCAGTGATGAAATAAAGCGCTCTACCAAACGTTTGAAGTAAATTCGCAAAATGGGCGCACAGAGTACTACCGGTGTAATCCCCTTTTTCATCAGCTCCTGGTACTGCAAGCTTAGTCCATCCAGCATTCGCTGGGCCATATCTGGATCAATGGCCAGATAGGACCCAAAGTCACTCTGTTGGATCGACTCCCGTAACTGCTCCTCCAGTCCCGGATCAAGAGTAAGAGCCACTATACGTTGCTCTTCATTGGCATATTGCCGGCTGATCTGTCGCTTAAGAGCCTGACGAACGTATTCAGTTAGTACATCACTATCTTTGGTAATTTTAGCATAGTCGGCCAATGTTTCCAGGATGGAAACCATATCGCGGATGGAAACCTGTTCTTTTAAAAGATTAGCCAATACTCGCTGAACATCACCGATAGACATTAGATCGGGCAGCAGTTCATCCACCACCGCAGCATTCTGTTCTTTAATGAAGTTTATGGTATTTTGAATCTCCTGCCGTCCCAGCAATTCGTGGGCATGCGCCTTTATTACCGAAGTCAAATGCGTGGCCAGCACTGAAGGCGGATCCACCACGGTATAACCACTGCTCTCGGCCCGGTCCTTGTCACCCATTTCAATCCATTTGGCGGGAAGGTTGAAGGCTGGTTCTACCGTATCAATGCCAGACAATTCCAGATCGTTTTCGATATCCGGTCCGATGGCCAGGTAGTTGTCCAGCAAAAGCTCTCCGGCAGCAATTTCTACCCCTTTAATCTTGATAAGATAGGTGCTGGGTTTAAGCTGCATATTATCCCGGATACGAATAGGCGGAACTACAAAACCCAGTTCTATAGCGCACTGCCTGCGGATCATGACAATACGGTCCAGTAAGTCGCCCCCTTGATCCGTATCCACCAGTGGTATAAGCGCATATCCCAATTCCAGCTCCATCTTTTCCACCTGCAGCAATTCGACAACATTTTCCGGCTTCTTAATCTCCTCCGCTTCTTCCGCCAGTTCCTGTTCCTCTTCCTCTTCCAGTTCCGCTGTCGAGGAACGTGAGGTAAAGTACAACAGCGCAAAAAAGGCTGCCAGGGAATACATGGGGAGTCTGGGCAAGCCAATTGTCCCCAGGACAGCCAATATTACCGCTGCCAATCCCAGCGCTTTGGGAAAGCTAAAAAGCTGGCTGGTTAAATCCCGGCCCATACTGCTCCTGGTAGCACTGCGGGTAACCACAATTCCCGTAGCCGTTGAGATAAGCAGGGCTGGTATTTGGGTCACAAGTCCGTCTCCCACCGTAAGTATCGTATACACCTGCATGGCTTCCTGGGCAGCCATTCCCCTCTGAGCCATACCTATGATAAAACCGCCGATGATATTGATAATAATGATGATGATTCCGGCAATGGCATCTCCTTTGACAAACTTGCTGGCCCCGTCCATGGCTCCATAAAAGTCAGCTTCCTGCTGGATCTTTTGGCGCCGCCCCCGCGCCTCCTGTTCATTAATCAAGCCGGCATTGAGGTCTGCATCAATCGCCATCTGTTTGCCCGGCATGGCATCAAGGGTAAATCGGGCTGCTACCTCGGAGACCCGTTCGGCTCCACGGGTAATGACAATGAACTGGATGACGACAATAATGAGGAAAATGATCATACCCACTACCGTATTTCCACCGATAACAAAACTGCCAAAAGAAGCAATGACCTCTCCGGCCTGGGCATTAAGCAGAATCAGGCGGGTAGAGGAGATGTTAAGGGACAATCGGAACAGGGTGGTTACCAGCAACAGAGCCGGAAAAATGGAGAATTCCAGCGGATCGGTATTGAACATGGAAACCATCAGGATAATCAGGGCAAAGCTGATATTAAAGGTAAGCAGAATATCGAGAACCACCGGGCTCATAGGAATAATCATCATCATGATGATAGAAATCACCAGGATGGCAATGAGCAGGTCACTATGATCCATCATTTTCCCTAGCCAGGAAGCCCTTTCCTGCATTAACTACCCTCCCGTCATAGCCAAGTGATGATCAGCAGGCTGCTAAAGCACCTTGCGCTTTTGCCGATAAACGAAGGCCAATACCTCGGCAACCGCCTGGTACATTTCTTCCGGGATGAAATCCCCGATATCCAAACTATAAAAAAGCGTACGCGCCAGGGGGGGATTTTCTACAATAGTTACCCCGTTCTCACGGGCAATTTCCCTGATGCGCAGCGCCACAAAGTCCTGGCCCCTTGCTACTACTTGAGGTGCATCCATGGCCTCCAGGTCATATTTGAGAGCGACTGCAAAGTGTGTGGGGTTGGTAATCACCACGTCGGCTTTGGGGACTTCGGCCATCATACGCCGCATGGCATATTCCCTCTGTATTTGCCTTTGCCGCGAACGAATCAGTGGATCCCCCTCTACCTGTTTGAATTCCTGTTTGACATCATATTTGCTCATCTTTAAAGACTTTTCATATTCATACCACTGGTAAAAGTAATCCAACACGCCAATAACCAGAAAAGCGATTCCCACTTTCAGTGCCATTTCGAAGAGCACGATGCTGAACGCCTTAATGGAAGCAACCAGTTCCATGTCCACAAAGCGCGGGAAAAGGTAAAAGTATTTTCTCAGCACCGAGTAGACTATGTAGCCGGTAACTACTACCTTAAACAACGATTTGGACAGTTCAACCAGGGCACGCTTGGAAAAAACCCGTTTGAAACCTTCAATAGGGTTAATCCTTTCCAACTTCGGGTTGAGCGTCTCGGCGGAGAAAATAAAGCCCACCTGCATATAACTTATAAGTAGTGCCGCGATGAAAGTGGCAATAAAAATGGGAAAGAGTATTTTACCCATCAGGTAAAGGGTTTCCACAAAAAGTTTATAAATATAGGCGTTGTCAAAATCGATCAGGGTTCGGTCCAGCAGATATAGTTCGGTAAAGGCTCTGAAATTGTCTATGGTTAAAGATAGAGTTACAAAGAGAACCACGGAGCCCACCAACAAAATCACCGCTGAGTTTAGATCGCTGCTCTTAAAGACCTGCCCTTTTTTGCGGGCCTCCTCCCGTCGGCGTGGGGTAGCCTGTTCAGTTTTTTCTCCCGAGTCCCCCTCGGCAAACAGCTGCAGGTTGAAACCCGGATAAAGATATCTTTCATCCATAATGTCAATGCCCCAGCGTATATAAAATTTGATCCAAATAAGTAAAGAAGCGCGCAAACAGAATATTAAAAACCCATATATAGACCGGCAACATAATGAGCAAGGCAGCCAATCCCATAAGGATCTTTAAAGGCAACCCCACAATAAACACGTTCATCTGGGGAACGGTACGGGCTATAAAGCCCATGGCAATATCAGCAGTCATAATAGCAATGACCAGGGGTGCAGCAATTTTAACTGCAATGACAAACATATAGACCGTAATCTCAGTGAGCAAATCAAGGAAATGGAGGTTTAAGTTCATACCCAGTACAGGTATAATCCGGTAGCTTTCTGCCAGAGCCTCCAGCAAGTAATGGTGCCCGTCAATGGCCAGATAGATAAGGAGAGCCACGGTCTGGGTCAGGTTGCCCATCAGGGGGATCTGGGTACCCGATTGGGGGTCCACCACGTTGACAATAGCAAATCCCATCTGCATGTCCATGAGTTGCCCGGCCAGTTGAATAGCCGCCATGGCAACGTAGACCACAAAACCGATAGTATAGCCTACCAGGACCTCCACTACAATCGCGCCTATGAATTGGGCCGGGGTAGCCAGATTTTGAGCAAAACCTATTGGTAAAAAACGAGAAAAAATGCCCGCCAATAGAATGATAACCAGGACTTTAACCCGGCCGGGAATCATTCTGCTGCTAAAAATGGGAGCACTCAGGAACAGGCCGGAGAGCCTTCCCATGATTAGCAAAAAGCCATCCATTGGAATCGGAATGGGCACTATCTCTTACCCCCGTTCACAGGGCTAACATGGACGGTATGGAAGCATAAAGATTGTGCATGAACCCGGTCAAAACATTCAGCATCCACGGACCAAATATAACTGTTACCAGGAGAACAATGACTATTTTAGGGACAAAGACCAGAGTCATTTCCTGCAATTGCGTAGTAGCTTGCAAGATACTGATTAAGAGACCGGTTAACAGTGCAGCGCCAAGTATTGGTGCTGAAACTAGAAGTACGGTCAATACAGCTTCGCTGGCGATACCCATTACCAGATCTTCGAACAACTTTAACCCTCCCAGATAAAATTATTTTCATAATAAGAAGGCAATACAAACCGCCTGAGGCCTATCCGAACTTTACCTAATCAAGATTCCGCTGCCAATAGACAAATGTTCCCGTTGGGATGCATATGTATTCCGTCGACGGTTCCGGCGCATTTATGTATCCAAACAAAGTTTTGGCAGCAATCAATGAAAGCTCATAATCAAGGACTGGACTACCAGGTTCCAGCCATCGACCAGTACAAACAACAGTATCTTAAAGGGCAAGGAAATCATCATGGGTGGAAGCATCATCATGCCCATGGACATTAAAGCACTGGCAACCACCATATCAATAACTAGAAAAGGTATAAAAATAATGAAACCAATTTGAAAGGCCGTCTTTAGTTCGCTAATTACAAATGCCGGGATTAAGACGTAATTCGGAATGTCACCAAAATTCCGCGGGCGCTCCATTTTGGATAATTTAACAAAAAGAGCCAAATCCTTTTCCCGGGTCTGTTTAAACATAAATTGGCGCAAGGGCTCCATCCCTTTTTCAAAAGCCACCTGCTCGTTGACTTGCCCCTTCAAATAGGGTTGTAGCCCCTGTGAATTAACCTCTTGCAAAGTTGGCGCCATAACAAAAAAAGTTAGAAACAAGGCCAGACCTATCAACACCTGATTCGGAGGCATCTGCTGCGTAGCCAATGACGTGCGGATAAATCCCAAAACCACCACGATGCGCACAAAAGAAGTTAATAGTATAAGTATCGCTGGAGCTAAAGTAAGGATAGTAAGGATTAATATTAACTGCAGAACTGTGGAAAGGTTCTGCTGGGGGTTGTCTCCTTCTCCACCGATCTGCAAGGATACATTCGGCAGTTGAAAGGGTTCAGCCATAGCCAGGTCGGGTAAAACCGCCAGGACCAAGCCCATTGCGATTAGACATATTATCAATATGGCATGGGACCGTTTAATCATTCCCATGATCACTACTTTCTTGACCGGAAACTTTCGGTTCTTGCCGGGATGCTATCTCGTCCAGGCGGTTAACCTGTTCCTTAATAAGCGACTGAAAATCTTGCGAAGAATCATTATTAGCTTTCTTGAAAAAGCCGGTCAAAATCTTTTTTAAGTCAGGGGTCTCTGCTACCGTCGCCTGGAGGTGGTAAGTACCCTGTCCTATTTCCTCAATCAGTTTGGAATTGTCAACCTGAAAGAGAACGGTAATACTGTGATCAGTCACTCCCAGTGCATAGACCTTTCCGCCAGCCTCGCAGAGGACAATTCCCCGGTTCTGCCCCAGCACAACCTCATCCACGACATGCAGCCAGGTCCCCTGTACTCGATTTACAGTTTTTCTGCCTACCAAGCGAATAATGGACCACGCTGCTCCCAGGATTAAGAGAAGAACGAGAATAAGCTGCAAGAATTCAACCCAGATGCTGGCCCCCCGGTCCCTGGTTGCCTGCTCTTGATTCAAGGCCTGGTCCAAATCACTGAAATTTTCAACTGCCCATGCATTCATAGAGAAAATATGTATGGTAGCCAGTAGCAAAAGCAGAATAAAAAGCCTTTTTTTATACCTCAAACCCATAAAATTTTCCCACATCCATACTTTTAATCCAGGGCCTTGCTTACCGCTTCCAGAACCCTTTCCGGCTGAAATGGTTTAACGATAAAATCTTTGGCGCCGGCCTGAATGGCATCAATAACCATGGCCTGTTGTCCCATAGCACTGCACATAATAATGCGGGCTGATGAATCAAAAGACTTAATCGCTTTCACAGCAGCAATTCCATCCATGTCCGGCATAGTGATATCCATGGTAACCAGGTCCGGTTTCAAATCTTTATACTTGTCGATAGCCACCAGACCATTTTCTGCTTCCCCTACCACGCTGTAACCATTCTTGCTCAAGATATCTTTGATCATCATGCGCATGAACGCAGCATCATCCACTATAAGAACCGTCTTACCCATCCTGAACCTCCTAACCCTTATTGCAGTTTATTCATTCTATCCATGGGACTTATAATAGCTGTTATGCGAATCCCATAGCTTTCGTCAATTACTACGACTTCCCCTTTGGCAATCAATTTGCCGTTGACCAGCATGTCAACCGGCTCACCGGCCAGTTTATCCAACTGAATTATGGCTCCCTGGTGAAGCTCCAAGATTTCCTTGATAGTCTTACGGCTCTTGCCCAGTTCCACGGTAATATCCAGAGGCACATCCATTATCAGGCTAATGTTTGAAGGTGTTCCACTCATGCCCACGTCCCTTAAGGGGGCAAATTGCACCGGTTGAACGGCAAATTGTTCTCCCTTTTTGACAGTAGTGGGCGCATCCTGGTAATAAGTTTCCTGGTAAGGCTGCTGCACTGGCGGGGGGCTTTCCGGCCGGGAAATGGGCGGTACTGCCTCTCTAACCTCCCGCGAAGGTTCCGCAGCCGATTCTGCTTCCAGTAAGCCCTCCAAAGAGGCCTCTTCCGCCGTATTGCCCATCAGAATATCAATCATGTTCCTTACCGCTTCCAGAGGTATGATCTGCATGATTTCACTATTAACCAGATTTCCTATTTCCATTTTGAATTTGATGCGAACCCAGAAATCATAATTGGTGGCAACCTCCAGCTCTTCTTTACCCAGATCAACCAAAGTCAAGCGGGGAGGAGCGATATCGATACGTCGGTTAAACATGGACGAGAGACTGGTGGTGGCCGACCCCATCATCTGGTTCATGGCTTCCCCCACGGCGCTAAGTTGGATTTCATCCAGGTTACGTTTTTCCAGAGTACCGTCGCCACCCATCATCAGGTTAGCTATGATGCAGGCATCCTCCTCCTTGATAACCAGAATATTAGCCCCCCGCAGGCCCTCGGTATATTGGACCTCTACTACCACATAAGGAATCGGGTAGTCATCTCGTAATTGTTGGCCGCTGGTTACGGAAACATCCGGTGTAGTAATCGCAACCCTTTGGCGCAGCAGCGTGGACAGGGTAGTGGCTGCAGTTCCCATGCTGATATTGCCGATCTCCCCCAGAGTATCACATTCAAACTCCGAGAGTTGTACGGGGGACGGATTGCTACCTGTTGTATCCTCAGCGATGTTTTCACCCTTGAGTAAAGCATCGATTTCTTCCTGTGATAAGATACCATCATTCATCGTCATTTCCCTCCTCCAAAACCCGGGAAATTTGAATAGCGAACCGATTATCATGGACACCGGGTTTGCCCAAAAATTTGGTTCGCTGGCCAATCATCACTTCCAGGTCATCTTTGACTCGTCTGTCCAAGGGTATTACATCTCCCCCGGATAGCTCCAGCAACTCCCTTACGGTAATACAGGTTTTACCCAGGATCACTTTGACCGGAACCAGAGTATTTTCAAGTTTCTGTCTTATGGCCCTGGTATTCTCCGCATTACTCTTGGGACTGGAAGATGAGTAATAATAATGAACACTAAGTTTATCAAGGATAGGCTCCAGCATTAGGAAAGGAATACAGATATTGAGCATGCCCAGTACCTCGCCCATCTGTGTTTCGATGGAAACGATAATCATGATTTCGCTGGGGGATACCAGTTGGGTAAACTGGGGGTTGTTTTCTACTCTCTCCAGCGAGGGCTCCAATTCGATAATCGAATCCCAAGGTTCCTGAAAATAGTCCAACATGCGTTGCGCCAATCTTTCCATAACCGTCTGCTCGATTTCAGTTAAAGGCCTGACTCGGGAAGGAGAATAACCCGGTCCACCCAGCAAGCGATCCAAAAAAGCAAAACCAAGATTGGGATTAATCTCCATGATAGCGTTACCTTCCAGGGGATAGAGCGAAAAAATATTTAAAATGGTTGGATTGGGTATGGAACGAACAAATTCCTCATAAGTCAACTGTTCGACGGAAAGCACTTCCATCTGCACTGGTGCACGTAACTGAGCGGAAAGATAAGTCCCCAGCGAGCGGGTATAATTTTCATAGATAACCTGTAGGGTATGTATCTGGTCCTTGGAAAATTTGTTGGGTCGTCTGAAGTCATAAACCCTTATCTTTTTCCGACTCTCTTCCTCTTTCAGCTCATCAGCATCTACTGAGCCGCTGCTTAATGCTGATAGAAGTGCATCTATTTCGTTTTGGGAGAGAACCTCAGCCACGTCTCGTCCCCCTTTTAACAAGTTATCACTGCATTATGAAATTGGAGAAATAGACATTGGTGATTATTTCGCCACCAATTTTTTTATTTAGATCCTTTTTGATAACCGCCTTAAGATGATCACGGTTGTGAACATCCAAATCAGCCATGGTTTGCGAAGACAGGATAGTCAGAATGCTATCGCGAATAACCGGTATGAATTCCGTCACCTTATTCTGATGCTTTTTATCTGCAACTTCTACAAATACTTCTACTTTCAGGAAACGTGTTCCTCCTACATCGTTGATATTTGTCGTTAATTCTCCAACTGAAACCAGATTACCAGCTTGAACCTCCACTGCCTTATTTTTCGGTTCCGGGGGGAGCAGGGGGGAGATCAAGCTGCGCAGGATGAAATAGGTGGCCCCCATAACCGCCAGAAATAAGAATAAGCCAAGTAAAATAATTTTGAAATCGAACCCTGATTTTTCTTTGACGTCCGCGCTGGACTTCTCCTCGGCCAAGATAACTCCCCCTAACTGGAACTTATTTTTTTAAATCGGTATGGATACGCTTGCGAAAAGCGATTACCTGCTCCTGGATTTTCTTCACCGGTTCTTTGACAATAAACTTTTTCCCGGTAGTAAGCGTGATTACTGTATCCGGGGTTTCCTCCATGTATTCAATCAATTCTAGATTAATGGCTATTTTTTCCCCATTAAGCCGGGTCAGGTTAATCATAGCCCCTCCTGATATCAGGCCTTCCCAACTAGGATAGGCTCCCGGTCCGGGGAATTCCCCGGACCGTTAGCTTTGCCTACCGCTTCAAGTTCACCAGTTCCTGTAACATCTCGTCAGAAGTAGTTATTATCCGGGAATTTGCCTGGAATCCTCTCTGGGTAACAATCATATCGGTAAATTCCTCGGATAAGTCCACATTGGACATTTCCAGGTTACCGGGAAGCACCTCACCCATTCCTTGTTCGCCCGGAGCCCCTACCCGGGGATCTCCGGAGTTGTTGGATACCTGAAACAGGCTGCCTCCCTTTTGCAGAAGACCGGCCGGGTTTTCGAAGGTAGCAATAGCCACCCGGGCCAGATCATTGGTGGTACCATTGTCATACACCCCCTGGATAACTCCATTGGAGTCTACGGTTATGGAACTCAGACTCCCCTGGGTATAGCCATCCTGGCGGTCTACCCGCGCGTCTGATTCATCGTTGAGTTGGGTCAAAGCGGCAAAGTCTATGGTAATAGATAGATCATCGGCACCTGCGGCGGAACGATCAATACCAATGGTGATGGTGGCATTATCCGGGTCATTAATGCTCCCCAACTCATTAAAATCAATGTTATAGGCGCGGATCATAGTAGTTCCTCCGGTCGGGGTTCCCCCGGCAGCTACGTCCACCGCCTCAAAGCTATAAGGCGGATCAGTGCTGTTTTCAAAGTCACGGGAGAGAGAAATATCGCAGGCCCAATGACTCACCGGCGGCGGACCCGCATCAACACTGGTCTTGAAAAACCGGAAATACAAGGTTTGCTTGTTCCCCAGGGAATCAAAATACTCCTTGTATCTTACCACCGATTCGTCTTCATCTGGATGGTCCGTATCGGTAGTAGGATCGATCCCGGTAGCCGGCAGATTGGAGTCCAGGTTGCCCGCAAAGAGCATTTCCGTAGTCGCGCGAGGCGGAGATGTCTTGAAATTCCAAATGTTAATAGGAACCGTGTCTCCGCTGGCATCAATCATCCATTTGCCGGTGTTAGGGTCAATAGTCTTATCAGTAACCCAACCCCGTACTCTATAACCGTTGGCAGCTACCAGATTGCCGTTGACATCGAAATCGAAAGCTCCGGCGCGAGTGTAGAAGGTTTCACCTCCGTTGTCAACGATGAAGTAGCCATTGCCGTTAATGGCCAGGTCAGTCATTTTATTGGTTACGGTTGTAGGGGACGGGGTGTGAATCTGGTCTATGCTGCTCAGGGTCATACCCAGGCCAACCGCCATAGGGTTGGTCCCCCCCCTGGCGCCGGTAGCCCGTGCCGCTCCCCGGATGGACTGGTAGAGCGAATCCTTGAACACCACCCGGCTCTTCTTAAAGCCGGCCGTATTTACGTTGGCAATGTTGTTGCCTATCACGTCCATTCGTGTCTGGTGGTTCTTTAAACCAGAAACACCAGAATACATGGATCGCATCATAACTTTTCGACCTCCCAACAATCGGAATTTGGTGCAACAGCTTTCCCGGAATAAAAGGATTCGCTGTTATCACCAGCAGGGATGTTTCACTCGTTCCACACCCCGGGCTTCCTCCCGCGAGGTCCAGCCCTAGACAATTACTGCGCTGTCAATGTTGGTAAAAACGTTCTCCCTCAAGTTGGCACCATCTACAGCTGTAATCACGGTATTGTTTTTGATGCTGACCACCAGGGCCAGGTTGTCCATAAGGATTAACGAATCCCGAGCTCCTTTTTCCCGCGCTTTGCCCACCGCACTCTCGATCCTTTCCATATCGGCCGGTTGCAGTTGAATGTTGCGGGATTGCAAGCGCTGCCGGGCATGCTGGGAGAATTTCAGTTCTCCCTGTATTTTTTGCTGCAGTACCTGCTGAAAAGCACCGGTCTCTTTCTTTGTTTCTGTGCTTTTAGCTATGCCAGGCTGATTGCCAATAATTGTTTGCGGGGGTATCCAGATCTTATTGGTCACTGTCGGCACCTTCTTTGTCAGTGGTAAGCAAGCTTAATAACTGGTCAAGCTTACCCAGGATTTCGGCCAGCATCGCATCACCGTAGACGGGACCCATTTCCAGCACATTCACAGAATCAATTTTTATGCCATCAATGACGTACCAGGGGCGGCCATCTTTGAGTACCACCGCTTCAATGGTCCCCACTAGCTGCGGGCGTTCACCTGCTTCATCGACTGCACCCAGATAACTAACCTGACGGCCAATCATGGCACTGGCCTGCTGCAAGGTCATCAGGGGCATTAGCTGGGTATTCAGAGTGGTACTAAGATTTTCGAAGCCGGTATTAAGATTTTTCATCTGCTCCAGCGAGCTGAAATTTGCCATCTGCGAGATAAACTCACGGTCCTTCATGGGCTCCATGGGGTCCTGGTATTTAAGTTCGGCCACCAGTAACTTCAGAAAATCATCCTTCCCCAGTATACCCTTGTTTTCAGTGGTTTGATTACCCTGCTGCTGAGCTTCCTGCAGCCAGGGAACCGAATAGGCTGGGATTTGGCTAACGGTCAATCATTTCACCTCCTAAACCAAAAACTCCATGGTGCTGTCCGTGTAGAAACGGTTTACCGGGGAAAACTCCTCCTCGAAATCCGGGAGAAATGTATCACCGCTGAAAAGGTCTTCCGCTCCGATTGATATCCGGCTTCCATGTGAAGGTTGTTGCCATTCCTGTCGGCCATTTGGTTCTCCGTTGCCATGGTTGTCAAGATATACATTCACCTCAGTCTTCTCCACTCTGACCCCCTGGGCTTCCAGCGTTTGGCGCAGGCTGCTCATATTGGCCTCCAGCATCTGTCGCACCTGCTGGCTTTCCGCGGTAAAGCGAGCGGTCAATACCCCCTCCTCTACCGCAATGCGGATGGTCATTTTCCCCAGAAATTCCGGCTTGAGATCAATCTTCATTTCCGATGCATTGCTTTTCAGCAACAGCTCAGCCTTTTGAACGATTTGTTCCAGCACTTCCCGGGGATTAACCGGCAGGTTCCGATCACTACCCTGAGTAAGAAGCTCCAGGCTCGGCCGTTGCAGATCGCTTGGAGTACGTAAACCTGCTGAAAACATGTTGTTCTCCGTCCCTTCATCCCGGGGAAGGTTGGTGCCGGTAAGTTCACCCCCATCAGCCTTGTGCCCCTGCCAGCGCTGGGATTCCAAAGTCATTAATCTCTTAAGATCCAGCCCCGGAGCGGCGCTTTTGGTATCTTCTCCGGCTGATTTACCGGTAACTACGACTGGCAATTCTCTCTTCCCGCTTTCCCGGGACCGGTCCGGTTTCTCCGTCAGTGTCGGGACCGGCGGCAAGATTCCGGTTTTTGCCGCTGCATCCTGGGCAGTAATTCCCGTCGGTTTTCCGCCTTCAGGGGAAGGATTCTGGCTTCCTTCCGGCGGTGCCAGGGGCTGCCTGACTGGTGGCGCCGGTACTGTACCTGCTTCAACTTCCTGGGGAGGCAATATAGCCATCGCCAGGTTGGAAGGGACCGTTTCCCCTGGTGGCCCTGCAGTTACTGCAGCTTGCTGCCCGGACTGGGAATCAACCTGATTTCCCACCAGTTCTCCCTCCGAGTTGCTGACCGGTAACTGTGCCAGGTCAGCCTCAGCTTGTGGTTGGGAAAAAGCCCCGGTCTCCTGCACCTGCGGCTGTTCCCTACTGACCTGGTTCGGACTGGCTGCTGCTGCGTCCGCAGTGAAAACCTCCTCCTCCCGACCAGGATTTGTAGGCCGAGTTTGCTTGTCACTGGTCGGCTGGGAAGGCTGCCTTTCTTGGAAAACCTTGCGTAACCGGCTTTGGAATCCTCCGGCAGCAGGACTTGTCACGCCTGTTTTGGATCTTGTC
>CAZLYH010000008.1:0-15947 GCA_964563775.1 uncultured Syntrophomonadaceae bacterium
CTCTCAAAACAACTTACTATTAAAGATGCCGTCTCCCACATCCCAACCGACCAATCCGCGTCAATCATAGTCCCTCAGCGACCTACCTGCCCTTGCCGGAAGCTATCTCGTTCATAAATCAGCGTCAGTCAGCGTTCGTCAGCGTTCGTCAGCGTCAAAAAACCAATCCGCGCCAATCCCAAAAATCCGTGTCATCCGCGTCTATCGTTACCTTTCAGCGTCTCCTCCGTTACCGGCCGAGGCCAGGCCGTAATGTTCCGGAAAGGCCGGTCTCATCTGGTGCCAGCGCGATTCTCGAATTACCTGTGAGATTGCTCCTTAAAGCCGAAGCCCTACATGTTCAGCTCGCCTTTATCCCTTTCCTCTACCTTACGACCTGCCCTTGCCGGAAGCTATCCAACTTATTAGTCAGTGTCAGTCAGGGTAAATCAGCGTCAAAAAAAATAATCCGCGCCAATCCCATCAAATCCGTGTTATCCGCGTCTATCGACCCACCCTTGCCGGAAGCTATCTCGTTTTATTAAATCAGTGTCAGTCAGCGTAAATCAGCGTCAAAAAAACAATCCGCGCCAATCCCATCAAATCCGCGAAACCCGCGTCCATCGTACCCCCTCAGCGTCAGTCAGCGTCAAAAAAACCCGCATCTATCGTACCCCCCTTCAGGTCCTGGTCGGTATTTCCCGGCCAAGCTTGCCGACCCATGACCATTGCTTCATTTTTCATTTTTCCCTCTTATCGGGGTATCTGGGCAAAACCGCGATATATCAATATTTGTATCGAATTTTACCCTCCCCAGTGGGGCTAAAACGGTGAAAATGGACTTAGTTACATTTTTCACAAAGAAGGTGTGGGTGGGGAAAAAATAGAATAGAGTGGGTGACAGTGGAGAGAAGTGGTGTAGATTCCCTGAAAGTGAACGCAAAGAGGAAGAGAGATGTTCTTAGGAGAGTATCAGCATTCCCTGGACCCCAAGGGACGAGTGACCATTCCCTCCAAATTCCGTGAGGAGTTGGGAGAGCGAATGATTGCCACCAAAGGGTTGGACAACTGCATTTTTCTCTATCCCCCCGGTGAGTGGGAGAACGTGGAGGAGAAACTTCATTCCCTTCCCCTGACTCGGGCTGATGTGCGTTCGTTTGTACGCTTTTTTTTATCGGGAGCGTCAGAGCTGGAACTGGACAAACAGGGAAGAACCGTTTTGCCTGCCAATCTGCGGGATTATGCCGGCATTGAACGGGATTTGGTTATTATTGGGGTAGGAAGCCGGGTGGAGATTTGGTGTGCTGAAAACTGGGAAGACTATAGCGAAAACGCCGGAGCTTCCTTTGCTGAAATTGCAGAAAGCCTGGTTGATCTGGGAATATAGGAGGTAAATCTTTGCATCAGCCGGTTTTACTGGAACCAACCATTGCTTTTCTCTTTACTGACCCCGGGGGGACTTACGTGGATTGCACCCTGGGAGGCGGGGGCCATTTGCAAAGGCTCCTGGATAGACTTTCTCCCCGGGCCCGGGTTATTGCCATTGACCAGGACCGGGAAATCCTGGAACAGACCAGGGAAAAACTAAATGATAACCGGGTTACCTACGTCTGTGCAAATTTTCGTCGCCTGGAAGAAATCCTTTTTTCGCAGGGGGTTGACCAGGTCAACGGGATTCTCCTCGACCTGGGGGTATCGTCCTTCCAACTGGATACGCCGGAGAGGGGATTCAGCTTTCATCAGGACGCAGAACTGGATATGCGTATGGACCGGGAGAACGCTCTTACCGCCCAAGAAATGGTGAACAACTACAGTGAGGCACAAATTGCCGATATACTCTTCCGCTTTGGGGAAGAGAGATACGCCCGCAGGATTGCCTCCGCCATCGTAGAGGCGCGCCGTGAAAATGAGATTACCACCACCATGCAGTTGGTTGAGATTATAAAGGAAGCGGTTCCGGCTGCCTACCGTCGGGAAAAACATCCGGCGAGAAAAACCTTTCAGGCCTTGCGAATCGCAGTAAACGGCGAGATGGAATCCTTGCAGGAAGTCTTGCCTCAGGCAGTAAACGCGTTGGGCAGGGATGGCAGGCTTTGTGTGATAAGCTTCCATTCGCTGGAGGACCGGGAAGTGAAACGGTTCTTGCAGCAAGAGGCGCGGGGGTGTATATGCCCTCCGCAAATGCCGGTCTGCACCTGCGGCCACACACCCCGGCTGCGCCTGTTGAACCGTAAGCCGGTGAAGGCTGATGAACATGAGTGCGAACGAAACCCGCGCGCCCGAAGTGCCAGACTCCGGGCTGCGGAGAGGATATAGTTCTAGTTTTCAGGGAGGAAGAATAATATGCTACAGGCTGGATACAGTCATGCCAGGGTTGGGGAGTACGAAGCACCTGGCTATGACCGAGGCCCCCGGCAGGAACCACGGAGGGTTCTGCGTACCTATCGTAAAACAAGCCCGAAAAGGATTATGCTCAAGCTGGGTCTGTTGTTTTTTATCTATGCGCTGCTGGCCGTCTTTCTCTGTATTAAAAGTGCCACCCTGGGGTACCAGATCGTAGGACTGCAAACTGATATCGATCGCCTGGAGGCATCCAATTACAGGATGGAGTGTCAAATAGCTGAGAGAACTTCTTTAGCCCGGATAGAGAGGATTGCCAGCCAGGAAATGGGTATGAAAAAGGCTTTACAGCCTCTGGAAGTGGCCGTAATTGAGCCCAAAAAACCCGTAGAGGTGGCTGATGTTACTGCTAACACTGTTTCCAACCGGGCGGCAGACAGTTCGCTGAAGAGAATCTATGCTAATCTTTTAGTGTTGGCTGAAAACATTAATGAATAGTATAAACGGGGTGGATAACAGGAATGCAAACAACCAGTCTTCTGGTAAGAAAGCGTATAGCCACGCTTTTTTTGTTATTTACCGTTATCTTTGTCCTTCTACTAACCAGGGTTGTCTGGGTGCAGTTTGTACGTGGGGCTGAACTTGCCAAAATGGCGGAAGACAACCGGATGCGGGATGTACCGGTTGCTGCCAAGCGGGGCATCATTTATGACCGCAATGGCCATGAACTGGCTATTTCGGTTAGTGCCGACTCCATCTATGCCTGCCCGGTTGAGGTGCTGGCTTCCAACAGAGAGCGGGAGATTGCTCATCAGCTGGCGGTAGTCCTGGATAGTAACGAGGAAAAACTGTTGCAGCGGATCACCCGCAACAGCTCTTATGAATGGGTGGCAAGGCAGGTGACACCTCAGGTGGCCCGGCAGATTAGGGATATGAAGCTGCCGGGGGTTCATTTTACTGAGGAAAGTCACCGGCAGTATCCGAATAAAACCCTGGCCAGCCACGTACTGGGAATTTCCGGTGTGGACAATACCGGACTGGAGGGCATTGATTTTTACTACAATTCTCTGGTTGGCGGGAAAAACGGGCGCATTGTAATCGAAAAGGATGCTGCCAATCGGCCTATACCAGAGGCTACCCACAAATATATCGCTCCTACGGACGGAGCCAATCTGGTGCTTACCATTGACCAAACCATTCAATATATAACCGAAAGGGAACTGGATAAGGTATTTCGTGAGCGCCAGGCCAAAGCAGCCTGCGCTATTGTAATGGACCCAAAAACAGGCGAAATACTGGCAATGACTTCCCGGCCAACCTATGATCCCAATAATTTTAACAAGTACCCGGCCAAAAACCGCCGCAACTTTGGGATCAACGATGCTTATGAACCCGGTTCCACCATGAAAATAAGCACCGCTGCCATGGCCATGGAAGAGAAGGTAGTTAACTCGCAAAGCACCTTTTTCTGTACCGGTTCTACCCGCGTAGGAAAGGAAACCATATCCTGTTCCCAGCATCGCGCCCACGGCAGCCAGACTTTTGCGCAAATTGTGGAGAATTCCTGCAACGTGGGGTTTGTCCAGGTAGGACTGGATTTGGGCTTGGAGCGCTATTACAAGTATGTACGGGCCTTTGGCTTTGGCAAGAAAACCGGGATTGATTTGCCGGGAGAAGCCAGTGGCATACTGGTACCACAGGCCAGGGCCCAACAGATTGACCTGGCGACCATGGCTTTCGGGCAGGCCAATGCGGTTACTTCTATTCAGCTTGTTAACGCTGTAGCAGCGGTAGCCAACGAGGGTAAACTGATGCAACCACACCTGGTGAAAGAGGTTGTAGATGCTAACGGTAAAGTAATTAAACGAATTACTCCCCGCGAGAAAGGGCAGGTGATTTCGGCAACAACTGCCCGGCAGCTCTGCCTGATACTAGAAGGTGAGGTAACCAATGGCACCGGCACGAATGCTTTTATTGACGGATATCGCTGTGCGGGTAAAACCGGAACCGCAGAAAAAGCAATGCCCGGGGGCGGATATATGAAAAATGAATATGTGGCTTCCTTTGTTGGTTTTGCTCCCGCCCATGACCCGCGTCTGGTCTGCATTGTGGTGGTAGATGCTCCCAAAGGTTATCCTTACTTTGGTGGATGGGTAGCAGCACCGGTTTTCCGGGAGATTATGAAAGACTCTCTGCGTTATCTGGAGGTTCCCCTGGTAAAAACACCCCAGGATAGCTCAACGGAAGCCCAGGATACCACCGTATTGGTTCCTGATGTAGTAAACCTGCCCCTGGAGGAAGCCCTCAGTCTGGTCAACAGTCGGGGCTTGAAACCCAAAGTCAGTGGAACCGGTAATGTGGTCTGGCAGCAGACCCCTCGGGCCAATACCCGCCTCAATAATGGCGCTGAAGTTATTATTCGCCTGTCCCCGTTCGAGAAAGGGGACGCCGAGAGTCAGGTTACCATACCCGATTTACAGGGCAAATCCATGAAAGAGGTAGCCAAAATCCTGGCTGATCTTGGACTTCACCTCTTACCGGACGGATATGGTCTGGCTTATGAACAATTGCCACCCCCCGGAAAAGTGGTTAGCAGCGGTTCCAGTATCCGGGTAAAATTCCAACCAATTGGGGAATAATTCTGGAAACAGGACAAACCAACCGCCGGGAAGGAGGAGAATGACAGCTTGCGTTTAGAGGAGTTATTGGCAGGAGCTGAATATACCGTAATAGCAGGAGATGTTGGCGTAGATATTAAAGGGGTTGCTTACGATTCCCGTAAGGTCCAACCAGGTGATTTATTTGTTTGCGTTTCGGGGTTTAAAACAGATGGGCACCAATATATTGAAGAGGCGCTGACTGCAGGGGCAATTGCACTACTGGCGGAAAGGGATGTGCCCATTATTGCTCCGGTAACGGTAGTACATACCGCGAATAGTCGTTATGTATTGCCAATCATTGCCGATAATTTCTATCATCAACCCTCCCGGGAGTTGCAGGTGGTAGGCGTTACCGGAACCAACGGCAAGACGACCACCACCCATTTAATTAAATCCATTTTGGATGAGGCCCGGTTAAGCGCCAGTATTATGGGAACGCTCTATGCCCGGGTAGGAGATGAAAGCAAGGAACTGGGCCATACCACTCCGGAGGCGCTGGAGATACAAGAGTTTTTGGAAATGACTCGGGAAAAGGGTCTGCCTTATGCAGTGATGGAAGTGTCCTCCCATGCTCTGGATCTCGGTCGCGTAGAACGAGTTCGATTTACGGCAGCGGTATTTACTAACTTTACCCAGGACCATCTGGACTACCACCTGAATATGGAACATTATTTGCAGGCTAAACAAAAGCTGTTCCGAATGCTGCCTGGAGATGGGAGTGGGTTGGCGGTTATTAATGCCGATGATCCCCATGCCCGGGCCTTTCAGGAAGTGAGTCGGGGAAGAGTGCTCACCTATGCCATTGATAACCCGGCCCAGGTTAAGGCCAGTAAGGTGGACATATCTATTAAAGGGACTCGCTTTGTGGTGGAGTATGATGGGGGTACCCTGAATATGGCTATGAAATTAATCGGTCGTTTCAGTGTTTATAACGCACTGGCGGCGATAACTTTTGCTTTGGGCCAGGGCATTAAGCCGCAGATTATCAAAAAGGGATTGGAAAGGGTGACCGGTGTCGCCGGTCGGTTTGAGCAGGTGGATGCGGGGCAGAATTTTACTGTGGTGGTGGATTACGCTCATACCCCGGATGGGTTGGAAAACATCTTGAGGACCGCACGGGAGATAGCAGAGAATCGACTTATCACTGTATTTGGCTGTGGAGGGGACCGTGACCGGGGTAAACGCCCGCAAATGGGGGAGATTGCTGCCCGTTACAGTGATTTTTGTGTGGTTACTTCGGATAACCCACGCAGTGAAGATCCCGGGGATATTATTGCGGAAATAGTGCCCGGGCTGGAGAAGGTAGAAGGTTCTCGCTATGCAATTATCAGTGATCGCCGTGAAGCAATTCATCATGCCATATATCTGGCCCGGCCAGGTGATTTGGTAGTCATTGCCGGAAAAGGACACGAAACTTATCAGCTGGTAAAGAATCAGATTTTAGACTTTGATGACCGCCGGGTTGCACGGGAATTTTTAAAGGAGCTGGTCCGATGAAGATGGATCTGGAGTTTGTTTGTCGCAGTGTGCAGGGGAAGCTCTTACAGGGAAAACCGGACCAGTGTATTACCGCTGTTGAGACCGATTCTCGCAACATTTGCTTAGCCAGCCTGTTTGTACCCCTGCGGGGCGAAAGATTTGACGGGCATCGATTCATAGCTGACGCTCTGCAATCCGGCGCAGCGGCAACGCTGGTGGAACAGAGGGCATTGCAGGAGTTGGACTTTCCCGCCGATAAGGGTGTGGTGCTGGTAGAGGACACTTTGCAGTCATTACAAAATCTGGCCAGGGCCTACCGGCAGCAGTTTAGAGTTCCGGTAATTGCTGTAACGGGCAGTGTGGGGAAAACTACCACCCGGCAGATGATTGTAAGTTGTCTGCAGCAGCGTTATCCAGTTTTACACCCCAGTGGGAACTATAATAATGAAATCGGGCTTCCCCTTACCTTGCTAAGAATGGAGCCCTTTCACCGGGCGGCGGTGGTGGAATTGGCTATGAGTGCCCGGGGGGAGATAGAGCAACTGGCGACTATTTCCCGGCCGGATTATGCCGTCATCACTAATGTTGCCGGGGTACATCTGGAAACCCTGGGCAGTCTGGAAAACATTGCCCAAGCAAAATGTGAGGTTTTGGGCCTGATAGGGGAGGACGGTTTTGCGCTCCTTAATGGGGATTCTCCCTTTTTGCTGGAGGCGGCGGAACCTTTTTCTTGTAGAAAATATACCTTCGGCTATAATAGTGATTGTGATTTTTGTATTCTGGACGCATTTTCCGGGCCAGAGGGTTTAACCATTGAGGCTCGAATGCGGGGAAAACAGATTAAACTAGGCTTTCCGGTACCAACAACTTACCTGGCCACAAATGTAATTGCCGCCGCCGCTTTGTGTGAATTGATGGGCCTGGACCGGGAAGAGGTTCAACTGGGATTAGATAACTATAAACCGGTGGGAGGTCGTCTGCGTATTCTTAAGGGACCGTACCACACAAACATTATCGATGATACTTATAATGCCAATCCTCTTTCCATGGCGGCAGCTTTGGAAACCGGCCGCGAGATCAAATCCGACCAGGGCCGCCTGATTGCGGTACTGGGGGATATGTTTGAATTGGGAGCTACTGAAATAGAGGGGCACCTGGCAGTCGGGAAAAGTGCTGCCAGGGTCGGAGTAACCCATTTGATTACCGTGGGTCAGCGGGCTGGATATATAGCCCAGGGCGCTATTGACGCAGGGTTGGCGGCTGACAAAGTGCACTCTTTCTTCGATAAAACTCCAGCTTTAGAACATTTGCGGTACATCATTAAGGATAATGACACCATTGTTTTCAAGGCCTCACGAGGAATGCAACTGGAAACAATGATAGACAAGTTGATGAAATTGGAAAACCAAACCTGAGGCGACAGGGAGGAAGCCCGGTGCAATACTATTCCTTACAAAGCTTATGGGCGGCTGGAATCGCCCTGCTGGTCTGTATACTGATGGGACCGGTTATGATCCCGTTTCTTACCCGGCTGAAAGTCGGGCAGAGTATAAGAGACGACGGACCGCAAAGTCACCAGGTTAAAGCGGGAACGCCTACCATGGGCGGACTTATGATCATTACCGCAGTTATGATAGGAACTTTTATAGTCGCCGGGTCCAGCCCGGAAGCTCTGAGTGCGGTAATGGTAATGGTTGCCTTTGGGGCGATCGGGTTCTGGGATGATTACATCAAAGTAGTATTAAAACGCTCACTGGGGCTGCGCGCCCGGGAAAAGTTGGTGCTGCAGTTTGTCGTGGGCCTTTTCTTTGGTATTCTGCTGGTAACCTTTTTCGGACGAGGTACCAGTATCATCATTCCTTTCACCGGAACCAGTTTTGATCTGGGCTATTTTTATTATCCCTTTTTAATACTGGTTCTAATGGGGACGGCCAATGGGGTAAATCTGACCGATGGCCTGGATGGCCTGGCCGCCGGGGTTACCTTTTTTGCCGCGCTGGGTTATGCCCTGGTGGCCATGATGACTACGCATTTTTCCCTGCTGGCTTTCTGTGCCGCCCTGGGTGGTGCCTGTCTGGGCTTCCTGGTTTATAATCACTTTCCGGCCCGTGTTTTTATGGGGGATACCGGGTCCATGGCGCTGGGAGGAGCCCTGGCCGCAGTGGCGGCGATAACCCGCACTGAGATTGCCCTGATTCTGATCGGGGGGGTCTATGTGGTGGAAACACTCAGTGTTATCCTGCAGGTAATTTCGTTCCAGACTACCGGAAAGCGTATTTTTCTAATGTCACCTCTGCACCATCATTTTGAGTTAAAGGGATGGTCAGAGCCCAGAGTGGTGCGTACCTTTTGGCTCCTATCCTTCCTCTTTGTTCTCCTGGGTCTGTGGGGCTTAAAGGGAACCGGTATATAAGAAGCCATAACTGAGGTCGATAAAAGGAGCGTATCTTTTACGGGAAGGGTAAAAAAGTATGGATTTTACCAATCAGCGAGTACTGGTTATAGGGATGGCCCGCAGTGGCAGAGCCGCCCTGGAAGTATTGCAGAAAAGAGGAGCGGTGGTTTCCGCTTATGATGCCAAGAGTCGCGAACAGCTTGGGAATACCTATACTCAGTGTGTAGAACAAGGGATAAAGGTCTTTGCCGGGGTAGACCCTTCTGGCGTAAATCTTTCTTATGATCTGGTGGTAATCAGTCCGGGAATAGCCAGGGGAAAGGTGCCCTTTTTGGCTTCTCTGCCCGAGGAAACTCCTGTCATTGGGGAGTTGGAACTGGCCTTCCTGATTAAGAATCCTGCAGTCTCCACCTTTGCGATAACGGGAACCAATGGAAAAACCACCACCGTTTCACTGCTTCAGGCTATTCTGGAGAACAGCGGGCGCAAATCCAGGGTCGGTGGTAATATTGGTGTACCTTTAACCACAGTAGTGGACCAGCTTCAGGAGGGTTCCATCTGTGTGGAAGTTTCCAGTTTCCAGCTGGAAAGTACCCGCCGGTTCAGGCCGGATTACTGCGGCATATTAAATATTACCCCTGACCACCTGGATCGGCACAAGAGTATGGAAGGTTACATCAAAACCAAGGCCAAAGTGTTTGCCAATCAGCAGGAAAAAGATATCCTGGCCCTTAATTTTGAAGACCCGTTGGTAAGAGCTTTTGCACAGCAGACCTCGGCACAGGTAAGGTTTTTTTCCGCCGGGCGCGACCTGCCGGGGGCCTGTGTACGCGGGGACTGGATTGTAGTTGATCTGCCGGGTAGCACACAGGAAATATGCCCCCGGGAGGAAATCCGTCTGCGCGGAACTCACAATCTGGAAAATGTCCTCTGTGCAGTATCCCTGGCTGCGGCGGCGGGAATTGAAAAGGAGGCCATCCGCAAAACTCTGGCTACGTTTGGCGGTGTCCGCCATCGTATGGAGGAAGTCACTATCGTGGAGGATGTTCTCTATGTAAATGACTCCAAGGCTACCAATCCAGAATCGACTATGAAGGCCATCATGTCATTCGGCCAACCGCTTATCCTCATTGCCGGAGGGCGCAACAAAGGGTCCAGTTTTCAGCAGATGGCCAGCCTCATCAAGGAGCGCGTGCAAGAGTTGATTCTGCTGGGTGAGGCCCGGGAGGAAATAAAGAGTGCAGTCATTGGGGCTGGCTTCCGGAATATACATGAAGTAAAAGACCTCCCGGAAGCCGTAGACCGGGCGAGCAGGTTGGCCCGGCCGGGGGAAGTGGTTTTGTTATCACCGGCCTGCGCCAGTTGGGACATGTTCGCAAGTTATGAGGAACGTGGGGATCAGTTTTGTGAACTGGTACGAAACTTGTCCAGGGGCTAACCCTGTGAGGAGGCTGGGGGATTGAGGCTTAAAAAGGGACCGCCAGATTTCGTAATCTTTGCCATTACTCTGGCTTTGCTGGGGATTGGCCTTATCATGGTCTTCAGTGCCAGTGCGGTCAAGGCCAATATTGAATTTAACGATTCCTATCACTTCTTCAAGCGGCAGTTGTTGTGGTCACTCATCGGTATTACTACCATGATTGTAGTAATGAAAATCAACTACCAGCGATTGAAGGATTTTGCTTTACCGTTAAGTATTTTCGCGCTGGTCTGCCTGATTATGGTCCTAACTCCCCTGGGAGTAGGCGAAAAGGGCGCCACCCGCTCGCTGGGAGTCGGTTTCCTGAGTTTTATCCCGTCGGAACTGGCCAAGTTGGCCATGATCATGTTTCTGGCCAAAACCATGGAGATTAAGCTTCCCGATATCCAATCTTTTCAGCGTGGGGTGCTTCCCTATCTGCTCGTCATGGCTCTGGTTTGCAGCCTTATCATGGGCCAGCCGGACCTGGGAACAGCATTTGGCATCGCTGGTACGATCTGCTTTATGCTCCTGGTTGCAGGGGCAAAATGGTCACATTTATTGGCGCTGGGAGGCATGGGAATTGCTGCTGTAGCCGCTGCCATCAAGTTTGAACCATTTCGCTTTCAACGCCTGCTGGCCTTTCTTGATCCCTGGCAATACTCCACCGGCAAGGGCTACCAGACCATCCAGTCTCTCTATGCATTGGGATCGGGAGGTCTATTTGGTATGGGGTTGGGTCGCAGCCGGCAGAAGTTCTTCTATCTGCCCGAGCAGCATACTGACTTCATTCTGGCTATCCTGGGAGAAGAACTTGGATTCCTGGGCATTCTTCTGGTACTCATACTATTTGTACTATTTGCCCGCCGGGGTTTCAAAATAGCCATGAATGCACCCGATACGTTCGGCAGTTTATTGGCGGCCGGGGTTACCATCATGATTGTCTTCCAGGCCGCAATCAATATAGGCGTGGTTTGTGGCGCTTTACCTGTAACCGGTATTACGCTGCCTCTAATCAGCTATGGGGGCTCTTCTCTATTATTTACCATGGCCGGAATCGGTCTGTTGTTAAACGTATCCCGTTACAGCAGGTAACTTTGCAAGTACTTTTAAATAGGCTATAGATATTTGCTGGCTTCGGGTAAAGTATTTCAGGAGCCAGGGTTGTTTTTTCTGATAGCTGAAAACAATAGTGATAACCTTGCAACAATAGTGTTATCGGGGGCTAAAATCTTCCTCTGCACTCAAAGCCGAGTGCAGGGTCACTATTAAAGTTGCCGTGTATATTCTCCAGGCTCTGCGGCGAAAGGAGATAATCCTTTATGAAAATGATAGTGAGCGGTGGGGGGACTGGTGGGCATATCTATCCGGCACTGGCTGTAGCCCAGGCAATTAGAGCCCGCATTCCCGAAGCCGAGATACTATATGTGGGGACGGAAAAAGGGCTGGAAAGGGAAATCGTTCCCCGGACCGGATTTGATTTTCGCTCTATTCAGGTTGAAGGACTGAACCGCTCCTCTCTGATGAAAGCCTCCCGCTCCCTAGCCAGGCTTCCGGCCAGTTTTGGACAGGCCTGGGAGATCGTAAAAAAATTTCAGCCCGACATAGTACTCGGTACAGGTGGTTACGTCTCTTTCCCGGTGGTCCTGTCCGCTACCTTTATACCCTGCCGAACCTTCATTCACGAACAGAATGCATTTCCCGGGTTAGCGAATCGTATTTTAGCTCGGCGAGTGGATTGTACCATGCTGACCTTTGCCGAAGCCGCTCAGAACTTAAACGCCCGCCAGATACGCGTTACCGGTCTACCCGTCCGTGAGGAAATACTGTCAGTGAGACCGGAGCCGGCCCGCCTTTCCCTTAAACTCCGGGAAGGAACCTTTACGGTAATTATTTTCGGGGGAAGCCGGGGGGCACTGAGCATTAATAATGCAGTCTGTCAGGCCTTGCCTCGTTTAAGAGAGCTGCCCATTAATATGATCTGGATAACAGGCGAGGGACACTTTGCGGATATGCAGGAACGGGTGAAGCAGGAAATAGACGGCAATAAGACCAGTTTGAACTTGATTGTTCAGCCTTATATATTTAACATGGCCCAGGCTCTGGCAGCGGCAGATCTGGCTATATGCCGTTCGGGCGCCAGTACTCTAAGCGAGCTGGCCATACTCGGATTGCCAGCCTTATTAATCCCTTACCCCTATGCAACCGATAACCATCAGGAGAAGAATGCTCGTGCTCTTGCGGACAAGGGGGCTGCCTGGCTGGTTATTGATGAATTCTTTGATGGGGATACTCTTTACCAGAACCTGGTCAAGTTAATGAATAATCGGGATACCCTGGCTGCCATGCGCAGTAACATGTTGCGCGAAGCCAAGCCTTCTGCCCTGGATGATATTTTATCCGTTATTTTGGAGGACCAGCAAGGCGTCTAGAAATCCGGTTGTAAATCGAGGCGAGATTATTGAGCTAATCAACGTCGCGACTAAATTGTCACCCCGTTCCTGGTTTGCAAACCCGGGAATGCAACTAGTTTTTCCGGGGGAAGGGAGTGGACAAACTTTACCTCTATGTAACCACTTTTGTTAATTGTGCATACTATAAGGTGTAACTGGGAATTCACTTGAAGGAGATGGCAAATTACCGATGGCACCGGGTCAATGGATCCACATGATTGGTATCGCAGGTGCAGGAATGAGCGGGATTGCCCGGGTCCTGTGCGAACAGGGGTGCAGGGTTACCGGCTCTGATTTACAGAGCAATGAGGTAACCAGAGCGCTGGAGGCAATGGGAATTGAAGTCTATCAGGGACACTCCCCGGTTCATATCCTGGAAGGAATAGATCAGGTGGTGATTTCTTCTGCTATTCCTATTGAGAATAGTGAACTCCAAAGGGCCAGAGAAAAAAGGCTTCCTATTTTAAAACGAGGGCAGATGCTGGCCAGAATCGTAAATAACCTGCAAGGTATAGCGGTAGCCGGGGCACATGGCAAGACCACCACTACTTCCATGCTGTATTCAGTGTTGGAAGCAGCAGGGGTAAGCCCCACCCTTATTGTGGGGGGCGAATTTCAAGACAACCAACCCGGCGCCAAACTGGGTAGCGGAGAATACGCCGTAGTGGAGGCAGATGAGAGTGATGCTTCTTTTTTGGAACTGCATCCGCACATAGCCGTTATTACCAATATTGAAGATGACCACCTGGACTATTACCATTCCCTGGACAACATCCAGAAGGCCTTCCAGATGTTCCTCCAGGGTACAAAAGCGGGTGGTTTTGCTGTGGTATATGGTGAGGATCCTCATGTACAGGCGATTTCCAACGAAATAAACACTCCTGTGGTTACCTTTGGTAACTGTGAAGAGAATGACTATGCGATTCGTAACTGGAACCCCCGGGAAGGGGGAAGCCGTTTTACAGTTCTATACCGGGGGACCATACTGGGAGAAGTTAATCTGGTGGTACCGGGCAAGCATAATGCCCTGAATGCCTTGGCGGCTGTGGCAGTATCCCAGGAGCTGGGCCTGGGCATGGAACCCGTTTGCAGAGCCCTTGCGGAGTTTAAAGGGGCGAAACGACGCTTTCAGCTATTAGGGGAAAGGGCTGGTGTTCACGTTGTTGATGACTATGCCCATCATCCCACAGAAATAAAGGCTACCATTCAGGCAGCCCGGACCTATCTTCCCGGGGCGCGACTGGTGGTGGTTTTCCAACCCCATCGCTATACCCGTACCCAACTGCTGGGAAAACAGCTTGGAGAAGCCCTGGCTGCTGCAGACCTGGTTGTCGTCACCGAAGTCTATTCTGCCGGGGAAAAACCTATTGCTGGAGTCAGTGCCGATAGTGTAAACCTGGCCATTCAGAAAGCCGGGGGTAATAGTACATACCTGCCTTCTTTTGCTAGTGTGGAAGACTTCTTGCTTAATAACATTCGGGAAAAAGACCTGGTAATAACCATGGGAGCCGGTGATGTTTGGCGAGTAGGGGTAAATCTGCTGCACCGACTTTAACGACTACGAATGACGATTGACCGGTGGAGGTGTCTTTTTGGAAACCTTGATAGTTAAGGGACCGGTCCGGTTGGAAGGACAGGTCAGGGTAAGTGGCTCCAAGAATGCAATTCTCCCCATTATGGCTGCCAGCCTGCTTTCCTCTGGCGAGGTGGTGCTAAGCGGCGTCCCTGAACTGGAGGATATTGCGGTCATGTCGGAGGCTCTTAGACTGCTGGGAGCGAGGGTTAACAGGGAAAACGATGTACTGATAATTGACGGAAGAATGGTAAGTGCCTGTGAAATACCCGAACAGATATCCCGTAAAATGCGAGCCTCCAACCTGGTCATGGGCTCTTTGCTGGGAAGGTTTCACCAGGCCCGGGTAGCTTATCCGGGAGGGTGTGCCATAGGTAGTCGCCCCATGGACCTACACCTGAAGGGGTTTCGCCACCTGGGCTATGAGATCAAAGAGCAATTTGGTTATATGGAAGGCCGAGGGAGTTCGGTGTGTGGAAAAGAAATAATGCTCGATTTCCCCAGCGTAGGTGCAACGGAGAATATAATGATGGCGGCAGCTTTAACGCCTGGGACCACCATCATTCGTAATGCAGCCAGGGAACCGGAAATCGTTGACCTGCAGAACTTTTTGAACCGCATGGGGGCCAGGATACGGGGAGCTGGTCTGGATACCATTCGCATCGAGGGAGTACGCTGTCTGGGGGGAGTAGAACATACAGTGATACCAGACCGAATCGAAGCGGGTACCTTTATGATAGCAGCAGCCGTTTCCCGCGGGGATATTATGGTGGAAAACGTGGTTTTGGAACACATTCAGCCCATTATATTTAAATTGCGTGAAATCGGAGTCGAGGTTATCCCTCGCAATTCCGGGGTACGGGTTATGGCCAACGGTTCTATGCGGCCAACTGATATTAAAACCATGCCCTACCCGGGTTTCCCTACCGATATGCAACCCCAGATGATGGCTTTGCTGGCAACAATCCAGGGAACCAGTCTGGTTGTGGAGACTATCTTTGAAAATCGCTTCATGCATGTTCAGGAACTTATGCGTTTGGGCACTGATATCAAGGTGGAAGGGCGCGTAGCCATTATTAAAGGCAAAGAGTTGCTGGAGGGGGCTGCCGTTGAAGCTACCGACTTGCGGGCAGGGGCGGCGCTGATTCTGGCGGGGTTGGCGGCAGAAGGGGAAACGGAGGTAGGCCGACTGGAACATGTAAACCGTGGCTATGACAAACTGCATTTGAAATTAGCCGAGCTGGGGGCTGATATCCGCAAGGGGCAGAAGCATTAGGACGATAGACGGGGATTGTTTTTTTGACGCTGACGAACGCTGAAAGGACGATAGACGCGGATAACACGGATTTGATGGGATTGGCGCGGATTAGTTTTTTGACGCTGATTTACGCTGAAGGGGTACGATAGAGACGGGCTTTTTTGACGCTGACGAACGCTGAAAGGACGATAGACGCGGATAACACGGATTTGATGGGATTGGCGCGGATTAGTTTTTTGACGCTGATTTACGCTGAAGGGGTACGATAGAGACGGGCTTTTTTGACGCTGACGAACGCTGAAAGGACGATAGACGCGGATAACACGGATTTGATGGGATTGGCGCGGATTA
>CAZLYH010000008.1:16047-41315 GCA_964563775.1 uncultured Syntrophomonadaceae bacterium
AGCTTCCGGCAAGGACAGGTGGTGAGGTGGAGGAAAGGGGTTAAGGCGGACTTAACTTATTGGGCTCCAGCCTTAAGGCGCAGTCTCACAGGTATTCCGGGAATCATCCTGGCACTTAAGTTCCGGGAGTATTAAACCGGATTTTTTGAATGTTTAAGGATAATTGGGAATTGATTAACATGAGTAATTTGATAAAGAAAAATAGTAACAACAAGGGGAGAATCAAAGAGTATTAGTGATTTTACCTGTGAATTCTGCTATAATTTTTTAAGTTACCGGGGATAGGAGACTACCATGCGTTCTGTCATATTCCGCAAACTTTTTGCCATCTCAGTTTTCTTGCTGGTTATTCTTATTTGTATCTATCTCTTTTTACATAGTTCTTTTTTTGCCGTGGATAAGGTGTATGTTACAGGAAATGAAAAGGCGCTTGATGAGGAAGTGATCAAGCTTTCCGGTATTTCTCCGGGTGCCAACATTTTTTCTCTGAATGAGAACCTTGTCACTCGGGCGATAGAGGTTCATCCGATGGTAAAAAAGGCTAGTATCGAGAGACATTTTCCCCGCTCAGTTGAGCTGCAAATAGTAGAAAGAAAAGTTTGGGCTATGATACCGTTCGAGGATGCCTTGCTGTATATTGATGATGAAGGGGTATGCCTGGATAAGGTTCCCTTTATGTCGCGGGCAAAATACCCGATAATTACGGTAGAGCCATTGCCAAAGCGAGTATTGGTTGGACAGGCGGTGCAAGCCGAGGGAATAAAGATGATAAGGCAGGTCTGGGAAGCCATTGCCAGCCAGGATCGTCAGGAAATATCCGATTTTCATTTCCTGGGAAATAAAAAAGAACTTATTCTCTATACAGAAAAAGGAACGGAAGTTCGCTGGGGAAAGAATGATCGCATGGAAGAAAAGGTTGCTTTTTTTAATCGTATTCTAGATTTGGAAAAGGACCTGGATAAGACCGGTCACGACGCTCTTGATTATGTGGATTTAAGATTCGCCGGGCAACCGGTGATCAAGACCAAAGGGTAATCAAGTAAGACTAGAAGGTGAAAGCTTATGCGCAGTAAGGGTGCACAGATTACCATTGCCATTGTATGCCTGGTTTTAGGTATCATGCTGGCTATTCAGTTTAAAGCCTCGAAGAGCTACTCCATAGGATATACTCCAGAGCGAATTGAAGAGCTGGCCCAGAAACTGACCAAGGTCACCGACGAACGGGATGCTCTGGCTAACGAGGTTTCTTCTCTGCAGGAGAAACTGAGTAATATCCGCAAAAACGACCAGGCTATGGCCGATTTGCAGCAAGAGTTACAGATATCCAACATGTATGGAGGATTGGCAGCTACTCAAGGGGCCGGTATTATTCTTACGGTGAATGATGTTCCCCGCAGACCGGAACCGGGAGAGAATCCTAACAATCTTATTGTCCATGATTTGGAGCTGCTTCTATTGATTAATGAGCTCAGGGCCTCGGGGGCGGAGGCGATTGCCATTAATGATGAAAGAATTACGGCCATGTCAGAGATTCGTTGTGTGGGAACGCAGGTACTGGTAAATACCAATCCGGTTTGGGCACCGTTTGTCATTAGCGTTATCGGCAACCCGGAACAATTGGAAAGCGGCTTGAATATTCCCGGAGGGTGGCTGTCTACCATGAAGGGGTTGGGCTATCCGATTCATATTCAGAAGATGGAAAAGGTGGAAGTACCCCCTTATACAGGGCGCATCAAATCCAGCTTTATGAAACCGGTGGAATACACAAAGAAGGCGGAATAGAAAAATGTGGCTGCTACTTGTTTTTTGCTTGTTACTGGGGCTTTTTATCGGTTTTCAGTTCCCGGTTCTACCTTTGATCTACGCCAAATACCTGTCCATTGCCATCCTGGCAGCGTTGGATTCTGTATTTGGCGGTATTCGTGCTTATATGGAAGACGGCTTTGATGACGTAATCTTTATCAGTGGTTTTGTAGTGAATACCTTGCTGGCGGCCGGGCTGGCCTATCTGGGTGATCGACTGGGAGTGCAATTATATCTGGCAGCAGTAGTAGTTTTCGGGGTCCGCATATTCCAAAATCTGGGTATTATTCGTCGATATCTTTTGAAAAAATACTGATAAAAACTGCAATAGAAAAAAGGAATAAACATGAGTTTGTGGTATTTTTAAGTAGGAATACATCTAAGGGAGTGCGTCCCGATTCGTAAAAGAAATATCGTTGTCAGTCTGGACATCGGAACCAGCAGCGTAAAAGCCGCTCTGGCAGAGGTATACTTGAATCAGGAATTAAATATTATGGGAGTCTCCAGGGTTCCTTCGCGAGGGGTGCGCAAAGGTCAGATAGTGGATATAGAAAGTACTGCACGCTGTGTGGAGGAATGTATTGCCGAGCTGGAACGCCTGACCGGTGTTGAGGTTTATCATGCTATGCTGGGCTTTTCTGGCATTAGCGTAAACGCCATAAATAATCATGCGGTAGTGGCAGTAGGTAATCCCAGCTATGAGATTACTCTGGAAGACAAGGAAAGGGTTTTGCAATCTGCCCGCAACATTGCGCTTCCTTCTGATAAAGCTATTATTCAGACCATCGAACGCCAGTATGTAGTAGATGGTTTCGAAGGTATAAAAGACCCGGTAGGGATGGTAGGGAGTCGTTTGGAAGCGGAGGCAACTATTCTGGTTGCAGCTACCGCAGCGGTCCAAAACCTGCAACGAAGTGCCAGCCGTATTAACCTGCATATTAACGGCATAGTCTATAACCCCCTTCTAGCCTGTGAAGCGGTGCTTTCCCACAGTGAAAAGGAACTAGGGGTGATACTGGTGGATATTGGGGCAGGCAAGACGGAGATATCCCATTTTCAGGAAGGTAATATGTTTAACACTGCGGTCTTGCCGTTTGGCGATGAATATATAACCCGGGATTTGGCGATTGTTCTGCGTACCTCCATGGGAGAAGCTGCTCGCATTAAAGAGGTCTACGGAGTGGCTAACCCCGATTTGTCCCGGGACGATCTTTTGATTGAGGTAAAAAACCTGCACGGGAAGGATGTTGATAAGCGTATTTCCCAAAGAGTGGTTGCCGAGATTATATCGGCAAGAGTTATGGAAATGACGGAGATGATTTCCACAGAAATTAAACAGTTCGATAATCTGGAACAAATTCCGGGGGGGATCGTCCTTACCGGGGGTGGGGCAGAACTGCAGGAAATTTCCAGCTTCATGGAAGATGGTTTAAACATTCCGGTACGTCCGGGAATACCGGAAAATATCCGTGGTGTTCCCAATGACCTGAAGAGACCGCAGAACGCTGCGGTTCTGGGTGGACTTCTGTATGCTGCCAGATACATAAATATAAACGAATCGTTCGATAAAGGTCTCCCGGGCGTTTTCAATAAGATTAACGATTGGTTGAAAGAGTTATTCAGCTAAGGCAGAGGAGGGTATTTACTATGCCGTTGGATTTCGATGTAGAAATGCAGCAATTTGCTGATATCAAGGTCATAGGTGTTGGCGGCGCAGGAGGCAATGCTATCAACCGAATGGTTGAGGCCGGTCTCAAGGGCGTCGAATTCATTGCGGTAAACACTGATGCTCAGGCACTATACTTGTCGCGTGCGGAAAAGAAAATTCAGGTAGGTGAAAAGCTCACCAAGGGTCTTGGGGCCGGTGCAGACCCGGAAATAGGTCAGAAGGCAGCCGAGGAAAATGCAGATGAGATTAAGCGGGCCCTGCAAGGTTCAGATATGGTTTTCGTCACCGCCGGGATGGGTGGAGGCACCGGCACGGGAGGAGCTCCGGTGATCGCTCGTATTGCCAGAGAAGTAGGGGCGCTTACCGTTGGTGTGGTAACCAAACCCTTTACTTTTGAAGGAAGAAAACGCAACAACCAGGCCGACAACGGCATTCAATCCCTCCGCGAACAGGTGGATAGCCTGATTACCATTCCTAATGATCGCCTGCTGCAAGTAGTAGATAAACATACCGGCTTTAATGATGCTTTTAAAATCGCTGATGATATTCTGCGCCAGGGGGTGCAAGGAATATCCGATTTGATTGCTGTACCGGGAATCATCAACTGTGACTTCGCAGATGTGCAAACCATTATGCAGAATACCGGTTCAGCCTTGATGGGGATAGGGCGTGCCAATGGTGAAAAAAGAGCGGCCGAAGCTGCTCGCCTGGCTATTTCCAGTCCTCTCCTGGAAACTTCCATTGAAGGAGCCAAGGGAGTACTTTTTAACATTACCGGCGGTAACGATCTTACCCTTTTTGAAATTCATGAAGCTGCAGAAATTATACATAATGCTGCCGATATAGACGCCAACATCATTTTTGGGGCTAACATAGATGAGGCCTTGGAGGATGAGGTCAGAGTAACCGTTATCGCCACCGGGTTCAATACGCCCAGAACAGTGGAAGCGCCGAAGGTTAAGGGCATGGAGTCACCCACCCGCGTATTTGATTCCGGTGATCTCGATATTCCGCCCATCTGGCGAAGAAGCGGGAAGAAACCGGACAAAATGTGATAATATCTTTTAAACCGGGGAACCCCCCGGTTTTTTGCTTTTTCTGCCGCATTTCCTGGTTGCCGCTATGGCATAAAATAACAAAATTCCGGTCGTTCCTTTTGCTATAATTTGGAATGCATTATGCAATGCCGTTGGCATAGAAATGATTGAGTGCATTGAATCTCTCCGCCCCGACTTCCGGACGGTGGAGGAGGAAGAGGTCGAGAGGCTGGTGGGAACGATGCCGGGAACTGAAGTATATGCAGATCTAACTTTTGTTACCAACTTTGCTATGGACTTTCTCATTCTCTGGGCCACGGTACGTCTCAGAAGTATTAAGGTGGTCTGGGGAAGGATTACTTTAGCTGCGGGCCTGGGAGGGATCTATGCCGCTGGATACCTGTTTCCGGGCCTGGCTGCCTTTTATTCTCTTCCTGCCAAAATCATATTTTCTCTTCTCATGTTGCTAATAGCCCTGGGATATTCCGGACCCCTTGCTTTTCTTAAGTCACTACTCTATTTCTACCTGTTGAACTTTGCAGTGGCTGGTGCAACTCTGGCGGCATCCTATATGTTTCCCGACTCAAGTTTTATGTCTAGCTCACTACTGGCCTGGTTGGCAGTGGGAGTGACTCTGGCCATATTGGCAGGTCTCTTTGGCGAAAAGCTATTTGTCAAGCGTATGCTGCCCCGCCTGCTCAGGTTTCCGGTGGAAATCAGGTTTGGAAATCAGCAATGCCGGGCCAACGGGTTCCTGGATACAGGGAATGGTCTGCGTGATCCTTTGACCAATCGGCCGGTACTGGTAGCCGAATACGGGGTGCTGCGTAATTATTTACCGGAAGATTTCCAGCGGGCCTTGGAAAAGGGCGCTAGCGAGAATGCTGATCTGGAGGCTCTGGGGCAAAGTAGTTGGGCTGGTCGGCTGAGACTCATTCCCTTTAATTCGATCGGTAAGCGCAATGGCATGCTGGTCGGGGTGCGTGCCGATGAAGTCACGATCCACAACGGCAGCGAACAAATAAAACACCGGGATCTGGTCGTGGGTTTGTACCTCGGGGGGCTAAGTGCCGATGGCAGCTATCAAATGCTTATACCTTCCGAAGTACTTCAGATGATAGGAGGCTAGAGAATGAGAAAGCTAACTGGTTGGGAAAAGCTCAAAATGCAATTTCTCCAATTCTATCTGCGCAGGCGTTTTCCTGATTATATTCATTATATTGGTTCTACGGAGGTTTTACCCCCACCTCTGCGTGAGCCTGAAGAGATGGAACTCATCTCACGCCTGGGACAGGGGGATGCCAGCGTAAAAGCAACGCTTATTGAACATAACCTGCGTCTGGTGGTATATATTGCTAAAAAATTTGAAAATACCGGTATAAATATTGAGGATTTGGTGTCAATCGGTACGATTGGGCTAATCAAAGCGGTTAACACTTTTGAGCCCAAGAAAAACATTAAGCTGGCTACCTATGCTTCTCGTTGTATCGAAAATGAAATACTTATGTACCTGCGCCGAAACCTTAAAAACCGGGCTGAGGTTTCTTTGGATGAGCCTTTGAATGTTGATTGGGATGGCAACGAACTGCTGCTTTCTGATGTGCTGGGAACTGAAAGTGACATGATATACAAAAAAATTGAATATGAGGTAGAAAAAAGCCTCTTAAAGCAAGCCATGCTTAAGCTTTCGGCCCGGGAAAAGACCATTATCCAGCTGCGCTTTGGCCTTGGTGACAGCCCGGAAAAAACACAAAAGGAAGTTGCAGATATTCTGGGCATATCACAATCCTATATTTCCCGTCTGGAAAAAAGAATACTTAAGCGGCTGCAGCGGGAGATGCGCAAAATAGAATAACCCTACGATAACCCTGTTGGGAACGCATAGTGGCTCAAGATACAAATTTTAACAAAAACGGCTGCTCAAACATCACTAGTTCCGCAAGCAGTTGGGAGATTAAACTGTGGATTAACAGGTCTATAGTTCCTTTAAATCAACTCTTCTGGAGACAGCCGAATATTTATCCCCGTATTAGCAAATAATTTAAAAAAAATCAGGAGAGGATAAAGCGCTTGATCAACAAGGTTGAGATCTGCGGGGTAAATACTTCCAAGCTGCCCGTTCTAAAGAACGATGAAATGCGGCGCCTGTTCAGAGAAATGCAGGCAGGAGAACCGAAAGCCAGAGAAACTCTTATACAGGGAAACCTTCGCCTGGTTTTAAGTGTAATTCAGAGGTTCAACAACCGAGGAGAATATGTGGACGACCTGTTCCAGGTTGGATGCATCGGTTTGATTAAAGCGATAGACAATTTCGATCTCAGTCAAAACGTACGCTTTTCTACCTATGCAGTTCCGATGATAATTGGCGAGATTCGCCGTTATCTACGTGATAACAATGCGGTGCGGGTATCACGCTCATTGCGGGATATTGCCTATAAAGCACTGCAAGTGCGCGAGAAATTGGTTGCTGACAACTCTGCGGAGCCAACGGTCATGCAAATTGCGGAAGAATTGAATCTTCCCCGGGAAGAAGTGGTCTTTGCCCTGGACGCTATCCAGGAGCCCGTTTCCATCTTTGAACCCATTTACAATGATGGAGGCGACCCCATCCTGGTTATGGATCAGCTCAGCGATGATAAGAATACAGATCACATTTGGCTGGAAGAGATAGCCATTAAGGAGGCTATGAAAAAGCTTAATGATCGCGAGAAACATATCGTCTTGCTAAGGTTCTTTGCTGGCAAAACCCAGATGGAAGTGGCGGATGAAATCGGGATATCCCAGGCTCAGGTCTCTCGATTGGAAAAAGCAGCTTTAAAACAACTGCGTAAATATATCTGATATAAGAGGAGGCGGGATTATGGAAAGAAATCTGGTTATTGTCTTTCTCTTGTTGATAATTCTAACCTTACTGGTTCCCGTAACCGCCCGCTACTATGAATTTGAACAGGCTTTCACCCCCAACAATCTGGTCCACGTCAACCTGGTTTCCCGCTAAACCAGGTGCAAAAGCCCCTAAAGGGGCTTTTTTTTGTGCTACAATGTGGAAGCAGGGGGACGTTCTTTTTGCTTCCCTTGCTTCCGGAAAGTAGGTACAAATTATGGAGAAAGAAAAACCCGTTCGTCTGGTGTGGGCGGGAAAAGGAACGTATCAAGCTGAATGTAACCGGTTGGAGCGAGAAGTTTCGCGGATTTACCCCCGGCCGGTTATGGCTGAAAATGGGGGCCTTTTTCCCCACCCGGTTACCCCATCCCGCGCTCCTTCGGCCAACTATTTAATAAATGGTGATAATTTAAAGGTAATGCAGGCCCTCTTACAGGAAGGCTATGCCGGAAAAATTGATTTAATCTATATTGATCCCCCTTATCTGAGCCAGGGGACCTACCAATCCCGGGTGGAGGTTCAAGAGGAGCAGGGCAGCAAATGGTTGACCCGGACTATCTTTAAAGACGCTGGTTACAAAGATCTGGATCACTACCTGGAACAGATTTTCCAGCGCTTGGTGCTAATGAAAGATTTACTGTCTGAACAGGGCAGTATTATAGTCCACCTGGACTGGCATGTGAGTCATTATGTACGGGTGTTGCTGGACGAAGTTTTTTCCCCCAAGAATCTGGTCAATGAAATAATCTGGTGTTATTCCGGGGGAAGTGGTTCGAGGCGTCACTTTCACCGTAAACATGACAATCTGTACTGGTATTCAAAAGGCCGGGATTATATCTTTAACCCCCAGTACCGCGAATACAGCAGTGGAACACTGCAGCGGGGGCTTACCAGAGTGAAGGGGGATAAATACAAACTGCATAGCCAGGGAGCTTTGCTGCAGGACTGGTGGACTGACATCAACAAGATTCTCAGTCCCACCGCCCACGAGAACCTTAAGTTTCCCACCCAAAAACCAGCCGCACTGCTGGAAAGGATTGTAGCGGCTGCCTCAGAACCTGACTCGCTGGTGGCGGATTTTTACAGTGGGTCAGGCACTTTGGCTGAGGTCTGTGATTCCATGCAGCGCCGCTGGTTGGCCTGTGACTTCCAACCCCTGGCCATTCAGACGACCCAATACCGCCTGGTACGGGGCCAGGCTCACCCCTTTGAGGTACATGGCATGGAAAAAGAGGAAAACGCCGGACAGTTGTCGCTCCAGGTTATCGGCAGGGAAATGGAGCCGGGGCAGGATAATCTTTTTATCCATATCAGCGCTTACCAGCCGGACGACTCACCCGAGGAAGTAGCCATAACTGAATCATTTTCCCGGATTGATTTTTGGGAGGTCGACCTGGATTATCGGGAAGGTGTGTTTTACTCCGATATTCAGGTAATTCGCCCCCGGAGAAACTGCCTGGATGATTCATTACCTCTGTCTGTCTCTTTGACCGTTCCCCACAAAGAGGGTCGGCAGGTAGCGGTTCGTGTTCATGATATCTGGGGAAAAAAATGTACCGGGGTAGTTGGCCCGGAAACAAAAAGATAAAACAGGACCGGCATAACCGGCCCTGTACCCTATCAATAATCAGTGATACGGTGTTGGCGGATTAGACTGGAAATATCCGCTTCCTTGTCGTCCCCAATGGGAAGCCAGACTTCCCCGTAGATGTCCTCATCCAGGTCAAACTCGTCTGCTTCGGAAGAAAGCTGTAACCGGTTACCAATAAATCTCAGCGGAGAACTACTGTATACACGCATGGCTGCAGCCCCGCTACATTTCCCGCCGGGAATATTCCGCCATGGTCTTTCCCAGCATATACACCCCGGCAATCATTACACCATGGAGCAACCACCAGCCGGTTTCCGGGAAACTGAAAGTGCCAGGATCCACTTTATCCTTGCCCATCATCTTCTTGCTTAATGAATTTTTATAGTCCATCAGATCGTTTAGCATAATTTCACTCCTTTCCGGATGGGTTATCGTCTGAGATTATCTTTCCCGGAACCTCAGCTTCTAGAAACGAAATATCTGGAATTACGGACAAAGAAAAAAACCCCTTAAATGCCATTTTGAGCAATAACGCTATTGCACAAGATCCTTTTTTATGTTATCAATACGTTTAGACTTTATTGTAAAGTGCCTTGCGGTTTAAGCCTGTGCTTCAGGGTGGTGATTTTAAAAATGAATTTACAGGAAAGGGCCAGCCTGTATTTTCTTCATTCCATACCCGGTATCGGCAATAAGACCTTATGGAAAATTAAACAGGTATTCGGTAGTTTTTCTGCCGGTTTGCAGGCGGACAGTAACAGACTGTATGCCTTTCTGAAAGCCGCAGTGGCAGCGGAAATCCTGGAGCGGCGTCGCCAGCAGGATCCTGTAAGCGCCTACCAATCTTTTTTGGAAAATGGACTGGAGCTGGTCTGCTGGGAAGATGATGAATATCCGGTTTCTTTGCGCACTATACATAATGCACCCTATATACTGTATTACCAGGGACGATTAACCCTGGTCCAGGATAAGTCGATTGCTATCGTGGGTGCACGTAAGGCCAGTTCGTACGGACGGATAGTTGCCCACAAGCTGGCCAGTGAATTGGCCGGAGCCGGAGTGGTCATTGTCAGCGGGATGGCCCGGGGCATAGATACCGAAGCCCATCGTGGGGCTTTGGAAACAGGTGCAACCATTGCCGTCCTGGGGAGTGCATTGGATTGTCCCTATCCGCCGGAAAACAAAAAGCTGTATCAGCTTATTGCCGAAAAATCGTTAGTGCTAAGTGAATTCCCCCCGGGGACCAGACCGGAGCCAGGCAACTTTCCTATGCGTAATCGCATCATCTGTGGATTATCCCGCGGGGTAATAGTGGTGGAAGCCGGCCAGCGCAGTGGAGCCCTCATTACAGCTGACCTGGCTCTGGAACAGGGAAGAGATGTCTTCGCTGTACCCGGACCCATTAACTCATCCGCCAGTATAGGAACCAACCACTTGATTCAGCAGGGGGCCAAACTGGTCTGCTCTGTAAATGATATAGTGGAAGAATACCCGGACTGGCTCATCCGTGATAAAATGAAACCGCCTGCTGTAGAAATAAGCGGTGAAGAACAGGACCTTCTCCAGCACCTGGCCGGGGAAGCCTGCCACATTGATGTTTTGATGGAAAAGACCGGTACCGATATTGGTCAATTGAGCACTCTGCTCTTGCGGCTTGAATTTCAAGGCATAATTCGGTCTTTACCGGGTAATTATTATGTACGAGTCTAAATGGCGTGTGAAAAAAGCCAATTTCCAGAGGGTGCATCAAATTAGTCTTTTTCACAGGCAATAAAAAGCGTATTAAGCGGAGAGGTGATTCTTTTTGGCCGGAGGTACTCTGGTAATCGTAGAATCGGCTGCCAAGGCAAAAACTCTGGGAAAATTCCTGGGAAAGGGCTACAAGATAAAAGCCTCGGTAGGGCACATCAAGGATCTGCCCAAAAGTAAACTGGGCATTGATACCGGCAGGGATTTTGAGCCTCAGTATATCACTATCCGAGGCAAGGGAGAGCTTTTAAAGGAAATCAAGGAAGAAGCCCAAAAGGCGGGAAAGGTTTTGCTGGCCACTGACCCGGACCGGGAAGGGGAAGCTATCGCCTGGCACCTGCAAAATGCTATAAAACTACCGGAGAATTCTACTTGCCGGATAGAATTCCATGAAATAACCAGGGATGCGGTCCGGGAAGCCATTAAAAAACCGCGCCCGGTAGATGTTAACCGAGTGAACGCCCAGCAGGCCCGCAGGGTGCTGGACCGCCTGGTCGGCTATAATCTTAGCCCATTGCTATGGAGCAAGGTCCGTAAAGGCCTTAGTGCCGGACGGGTGCAGTCAGTGGTAGTGCGTTTGATCTGTGAGCGCGAGAATGAAATTCAAGCTTTTCAGCCCGTGGAATACTGGACGTTGGAAGCGGTTTTAAGCACTGCTGCCTCCGAGCAGTTTACGGCTCGGGTGGCAACCAGGGATGGAGAAAAACTGGAAATATCCAACGAAGAAGAAAAGAACCGCATCGTATTGGATTTACAGGACAGTAAGTTCAAGGTGGCAGCGGTAGAGAAAAAAGAAAAGCGCAAAAAGCCCAGTCCGCCCTTTATAACCAGCACTCTGCAGCAGGAAGCGTCCCGACGGTTAAATTTCTATTCCAAGCGGACCATGAAAGTAGCGCAGGAACTTTACGAGGGATTGGAAATAGGTAAAGAAGGTACGGTAGGTTTAATAACCTATCTAAGAACCGATTCCACGCGGATTTCCCGGGTAGCTCAGGAAGAGGCTCTGGACTTTATCCGCGGGCAATTTGGCCGGGCTTTTGCTCCGGACACTCCCAATGAATACAAGAGCCGCAAGACATCCCAGGATGCTCATGAGGCTATCCGCCCTACCTCGGTTTCCCGCACTCCGGAAATGGTCAAACCTTATTTGAGCAGGGATCAACATCGTCTTTATAAGCTAATCTGGGAACGTTTTCTGGCCAGTCAGATGACAGCGGCAATTTATGATACCATTTCTTTGGATATTGCTGCTGGACAGAGGTACGGATTGCGGGCCAGCTCCTCCCAATTGAAATTTCCAGGTTACAAGAGGGTTTATGATGATAATGAGGAAGAGGAAAACCGTAATCAACTTCCTGAATTAAAGAAAAACCAGCACCTGGAGTTGGTGAACCTGAATGGTGAACAGCATTTCACCCAGCCTCCCCCCCGCTTTACGGAAGCGAGCCTGGTAAAATTACTCGAAGAACAGAATATAGGTCGCCCCAGTACCTATGCTCCGATTATTGATACCATACTTAAAAGAGCCTACGTGGAGAGAAAAAACAAGCAGTTTGTTCCCACCGAGTTGGGCTTTATTGTGGTAGATCTTCTTAAAGAGAACTTCCCGGATATTGTAGGTGTGGAGTTTACAGCTCGTATGGAAGAGAATCTGGACCAAATCGAGGAAGGTAATTTGGAGTGGCGTAAAGTAGTACGTGACTTTTATGAACCCTTTGCCGAAGAACTGGAACGGGCTGCCGCAGAAATACCGAAGGTGGAGATTAAGGATCAGGAAGCCGGAAAAGACTGCCCGGAATGTGGCCGGCCTTTGCTTATCAAGCACGGTCGCTTTGGCAAATTCCTGGCCTGCTCAGGGTTCCCGGAATGTAGACACACCGAGTCCATGAACGAGGAAGTGGGGGTAGAGTGCCCTTATTGTGGAGGCAAGATTGTGGCCCTGAAAAGCAAAAAAGGACGTCGCTTCTATGGGTGCAGCAACTATCCCACCTGTAATTTCCGCTCCTGGAACAAGCCCACCGGACAAACTTGTCCCCACTGTGGTGATGCTATGGTGGAAAAGAGTGGGGGCAAAAGCTCAGAAACGGTTGTTTGTCAGAATCCGCAATGCAAGAATGGAAAAGGACGTGACGTCTCTGAAGCATAACATAATCACTATAATAGGCGGAGGGCTGGCAGGCAGCGAGGCCGCCTATCGAATTGCCAGTTGTGGAGTTAAAGTCAGGCTTCTGGAAATGCGACCGGGAAAAAGCACCCCTGCACACCAGACGGGCAATCTGGCCGAACTGGTGTGCAGCAACTCATTAAAATCAGAAATAGCGGAAACTGCCCAGGGGTTATTGAAACAGGAAATGAAAGCCCTGGGCTCTCTTTTACTGAATTGTGCGGAAAAAAGTCGGGTTCCGGCAGGTGCAGCGCTGGCAGTTGACCGGGAGGCTTTCTCCCAGCTGGTTACCGAGGTGGTTACTTCCCATCCGCTAATTGAACTGGTACGCGAAGAGGTAACCGGGCTGCCGGAAAGCGGGATCACGATTGTTGCCACCGGTCCACTTACCTCCGAGCCTTTAACCCGGCAACTACAGTCCTTGAGCGGTGAGGAAAACCTCTATTTTTACGACGCCATAGCCCCCAGTGTTACTGAAGACAGCTTGAACAAAGAGAAGATCTTCCGCGCCTCTCGCTATGGAAAGGGAGAGGATGACTACTATAATTGTCCCTTGAGCCGGGAGGAATACGTACGTTTCCACCAGGAACTGGTGGAAGCTGATGTGCGGGAGGGTCATAGCATAGACCGCGCGCAATTCTTTGACTCCTGTATGCCGGTGGAGGTATTGGCCCGCAGGGGTGTGGATACTTTGCGGTATGGGCCCATGCGTCCGGTGGGGCTGGAATGGAAGGGTCAGCGCCCTTATGCAGTAGTGCAGCTGCGCCAGGAGGACAAACACGGACAGGTGTGGGGCCTGGTCGGGTTCCAAACCAGGCTGCAGTGGGGGGAGCAACAGCGTGTTTTACGTATGATACCGGGTTTGGAGGAAGCCCAGTTTGTCAGATTTGGGTCCATGCACCGCAACACTTATTTGCACAGCCCTCGGTTGTTACAGCCCACCCTGCAACTGAGAAATGATCCCCGAATTTTTGTGGCCGGACAAATAACCGGAGTGGAAGGATATATGGAATCTGCTGCTACGGGGATTTTGGCAGGTATAAATGCAGTTCGTCTGCTGCGGGGTGAGGAACCGCTGGTTCTCAGCCAGGAAACCATGCTGGGTGCTCTGGTTCATTTCATTACCACCGCTCCAGGTAAAGAATTTCAACCCATTAATGCCAGCTTTGGTTTATTACCGGCACTGGCAGATGCCCCCAAAAATCGCCAGGAGCGATACCGGGCTTACGTCCGCCGCTCCCAGGGTCATATGGACAAATATTCAGAATTGTTTCTGTAATAGTTGTAAAAAAAGGCACCTTGTGCTAGCATGGAAAAAAACAGCAACAAGAAGACGAGGGCGGACCATGCTATTCCAGTACATTGACCGATTTTTAAATCATTTGCGCGTGGAAAAAAGTGCTTCGCAAATGACCCTGGTCAGTTATAGAACCGATCTCTTTCAGTTCTTCACCTTCCTGTCGGATCGCTATGATGTTCCCCGGGAAAATATTTCCCATGAATTACTTAACCACCGGTCAGTCAGGGAATACTTGGGCTATATGCAGGATAATGGCCTGAGCCGTTCCACCATGGCCAGGAAACTGGCTGCGCTGCGTTCCTTTGTACGCTTTCTCTGCCGGGAAAACATTTTGCAGGGAAATCCTATTGCAGCGGTGGCCACTCCCAAGCAGGACAAACGCCTTCCGCATTTTCTCTATCCCCTGGAGGTGGAGATGTTGCTGGAAGCTGCTGATACTTCAACGGTCAATGGCCTACGCGATCGTGCCATATTGGAGACACTTTATGCAACGGGTTTACGGGTTAGTGAACTGGTCGGAATAGATGTGGGGGACCTGGATCTGCTTCAGAACCAGGTCAAGGTGTGCGGAAAGGGCAACCGGGAACGAATTGTGCCTCTGGGCAGTATGGCCCGGCAATATCTCTCCGAGTATCTGCAGAGGGGAAGGCCCACACTGATTGCCAGGAATAAAAATACCGTAGCGGCTCTTTTCTTAAATCGCTATGGCGATCGGCTTTCCCAGCGCAGTATTCGCAACATAATCAATAAATATGTTGATGAAGTTGCTTTGAATCGACGCATTAGTCCGCATACCCTGCGCCATTCTTTTGCTACCCACCTGCTGAACAATGGTGCTGACCTGCGCTCGGTACAGGAACTGCTGGGTCATGTTAAATTATCGACCACCCAGATATATACCCACCTTACCAGGGATAGTATAAAAAATATCCATGATAATACCCACCCGCGGAGGTGAAAAGAAGATTGTTTACGGGAACTACAATTGTTGCGGTACGCAAAGGCAATCAGACGGCCATTGCCGGGGACGGACAGGTTACCTTCGGCCAGAACACCATAATGAAGAACAATGCTGTTAAAACCAGGACCCTGTATGAGGGGCGGGTTATTGCTGGCTTTGCTGGTTCAGTTGCGGATGCCTTCACCCTTTTCGATAAATTTGAGGAGAAACTTAAACAGGCAGGAGGCAATCTTACCAAAGCGGCAGTGGATCTGGCCAGAGATTGGCGCTCCGACCGGGTGCTGCGTCGTCTGGAAGCCTTGCTGGTGGTGGCCGATCGGGAAAAGATGATTATCATATCGGGAAACGGTGAGTTGGTTGAGCCAGATGATGGGATTACCGCGATAGGTTCCGGAGGCTCCTACGCTCTGGCGGCGGCCCGGGCCTTGGCGCGATTTACCGAACTTTCTGCTCGGGATATTGCCCGGGAAGCACTAAAAATAGCCGCGGAAATATGTATTTTTACCAATGACAACATATCCGTTCAAGTTATTGAATAAAGGAGAGTTGGTGTTGTTCGAACTGACCCCCCGTGAAATCGTTCAGGAATTGGACAAATACATTATTGGACAAAAGGAAGCTAAAAAGGCGGTCGCCATTGCTCTGCGTAATCGCTACCGCCGTAAGCTGCTGGCAGAAGATCTGCAGGAAGAGATATACCCGAAAAACATTATTATGATTGGCTCCACCGGGGTAGGAAAAACAGAAATTGCCCGACGGCTGGCCAAATTGGTTAAGGCTCCCTTTGTTAAGGTGGAAGCCAGCAAATTTACCGAAATAGGGTATGTGGGGCGCGACGTGGATTCCATGGTCAGAGACCTGGTGGAAACCTCCATTCGCATGGTAAAGCAGGAAAAAATGGCCGAGGTGGAAGACCGGGGACGCGAACTGGCCCAGGAGCGCATTTTAGATTATATTGCCCCCCTGCCGCGGAAAAAGTCCAAGAGCAGTCGCAACCCCCTCGAGCTTTTATTGGGGCAGGGATTTGAGCAGCAAGAGCCCGAGGGTGAGTACGAAAATCGCCTTAAAACCCAGGAAGAAAAACGCGCTATTTTACGCCAGAAGTTATCCCGTATGGAACTGGAGGATGAAATGATTGAAATCGAGGTGGAAGAAAAGAACACCTCATTCATGGAGGTTATTTCCGGTTCTGGAGTGGAGGAAATGGGCATTAACCTTCAGGATATGTTTGGGAATCTAATGCCTAAAAACAAGAAAAAACGCCGGGTAACGGTAGAAGAAGCGCGTAAAATAATTGCCCATGAGGAAGCGCAAAATCTCATAGATATGGATGAAGTAAAAAGAGACGCTGTAAAAAGAGTTGAGGAAGATGGGATCATTTTCCTGGATGAAATTGATAAAATAGCCAGCCGCGAAAGCGGATACGGTCCGGATGTGTCACGCGGAGGAGTACAAAGAGACATTCTTCCCATCGTAGAGGGAGCCACAGTAGTTACCAAATATGGTCCGGTCAAAACTGATCATATTCTATTCATTGCCGCCGGGGCTTTTCATATCAGCAAACCCTCGGATCTGATGCCGGAACTGCAGGGGAGATTCCCCATTCGAGTGGAACTGGAAAGCCTGGGGCAGGAAGATCTAAAACGGATACTGATCGAGCCTCATCACTCACTTATTGCACAGTATTCTGCACTACTGAAAACCGAGGGCGTAGACGTAGTTTTCGAGGCAACTGCTTTAGACGCGATTGCCGAAATCGCTTTTGAGGTCAATAGCAGCACTGAAAACATAGGGGCCAGGCGTCTACACACTATTATGGAAAAACTGCTGGAAGACCTATTGTTTGACGCGCCCGATTTTACAGGGGAGAGCGTAACCATAGATGCCGGATATGTGCGCGATAAGCTGAGAAAAATCGTAGAAAACGAGGACCTCAGCCGATACATTTTATAGGAGGTCATAGGGGTGCAGAAATCAATTTTAGAGAAGTCGAGGGCCATCAACAAGATACTGCAGAAGATCGGTGGGAATCCGGTTGATTTCTTTGAAATCGCCCAGGTGCTTTCCGAAAACCTGGATTGCAGTGTCTTCATTGTTGGGCGAAGGGGACAGATTGGTGGGTATGCCTTTACAGCCAACGCGACCTGTACTGAAGTCGAGCATCTAATGAGTCATGCGGAACGTTTCCCGGAAAGCTTCAACCAGGAACTGGTGAACATTCAGGAAACCAGGACCAACCTCGTTCTGGAGGAGGGGCGAAAATGCATCTTCAATCCCAATAATGTTCACTGTGATTGTTCGCTGCGTATCTGGTCCATTACCCCGGTTTTTGGTGGGGCCAGGCGCATTGGCACATTGATTATGATGCGGGAGAACCAACCCTTCTGCGACGAGGATATTGTACTGGCTGAGTATGGCGCCATAGTGGTTGCCAACGAAATCATGCGTATGAGAACCGAGCGCATCGAAGAAGAGGCTCGCAAGAAAGCCTCAGTACAAATTGCACTGGCGACGCTATCCTATTCTGAAAGAGAAGCTATCGAACACATTCTGGCCGAACTTAGTGGCAAAGAGGGCCTGCTGGTTGCCAGCCGCATTGCGGACAAGGTGGGAATTACCAGATCGGTAATTGTTAGCGCGCTCAGAAAGTTTGAAAGTGCCGGGGTTATTGAGTCACGTTCTTTGGGCATGAAAGGAACTTATATTAAAGTTCTTAACGATTATTTGTTTGAGGAGCTCCGGAAACATTAGGATGAATTATTTTCCCAGAAATGGCTAACCCCGGGGTTAGTCATTTTATTTTGGCAAAATATTGATTTTTTTCTGGATCGAGGGTCAACTCGGCAGGAATATTGACGTTATTAGTAGAAGAACAATGTGTCGGAAAAAAGTTCTAGGGGTGAGATTTTGCTGGAAAAAATCTTTGATTCTCCCACTCACCGTTTGCTGGGGCAAAGTATGGATGCTTCAGTACTGAGAAATAAAATAATCGCCGATAACATAAGCAATGTTGATACACCTCATTTTAAACGCCGCGAGGTAGTTTTTGAAGAAAACCTTAAAAAAGTCCTACAAAGTCAGAAAAATCATGTTACACTAAAGACATCCAGTCCCCGGCACATCCAGGTTCCCGATGGGGAACAACCAGCCCGTCCGGAAATTAAAGTTCTGCAGGATTTGAGCTATCGAAACGACGAGAATAATGTAGATATTGATGTGGAAATGGCGGGGATGACTGAAAACAAAATTTATTATGATGCACTGGCTCAGTGTATGACGAGCGAGATCCGTCTGTTAAGAATGGCGATAACCGGAAGGGGGTAAAACGGTGCGATTCCTAAGTAGTATTGATATCAGTGCTTCTGGGTTAACAGCACAGCGTTTGCGGCTGGATACCATTGCCAATAATCTTAGCAATGCGGAGACTACCAGGGTAGCCAATGGAACCGGTCCTTACCGTCGGCAGGTAGTTGTTTTCGAGGCACGTACACCACAAAATTCCCAGCGAGGATTTCGCAAGATCCTGGAAGAAAAGGCGGGTCCAGCCCCCGGGCTGGGTGTGCGCGTCAAGGAAATTAGGCAGATAGGGGAGAACGAAGCCCCCTTCCGCAGGGTCTATGACCCTTCGCATCCGGATGCGGATGAACAGGGTTATGTATCTTATCCCAATGTCAACGTGGTGGAAGAGATGGTAAACATGATATCTGCCACCCGTTCTTATGAAGCCAATGCCAAGGCGATTGAAGCGGCCCGGAGCATGGCCATGCGGGCCCTGGATATTGGAAGATAGGAGGACCATTAATAATGAAGTCAGGCGCTGTCCAAGCCACCCTGCTTCCTGGAATCATTTCCGAACGCAAGCAAGCCCCAGAATCCACATCGAAGGCGGATTTCTTTTCCTATCTGCAAGAAGCACTTCAAGAGGTAGATACTCTTCAAAAACAAGCATCAGCCAGTACTGACCGCCTTATACTAGGCGACCAGGATAATCTGCATAACACCATTATTGCTTATGAGAAAGCTAATTTGGCGCTCCAACTCACCATTGAGGTACGTAACCGTATTATTGAAGCCTACCAGGAGATTATGCGCATTCAGATGTAAGTGTCTCGAGGGGTTAGAGAATGGAAAGTTTTGTTAATAGGATAGGACAGTGGGGAGCTCAGGTCAGGGAAAGGTGGCAACAGCTTTCCCTTAATCAGAAGGTCCTGTTTTCTGCGGTTATCGCCTTGCTGCTGGTAACCTTGGTAATTCTCCTGGCCCGGGGAAAAGGAGAGACCGGATTGGCTCCCCTTTATACTGAACTGGAACAGAAGGACGCTGCCGATATCGTTGAAAAGTTACAGGAATACAAGGTGCCCCATAAGCTGGCAGATAACGGCTCTACCATCCTGGTTGCAGAGACGGTACGGGATTCTACCCGCCTTAAACTGGCCGCCGATGACCTTCCCCGGGGAGAAAAGGGTTTTGAGTTGTTTCAGGAGACCAGTTTTGGGGAGACCCAAACCGATAAAAAAGTAAAATACCAGGCCGCTCTGCAGGGGGAACTGGCTCGCACGATTCAAAGCATTGACAAGATTAAAGCGGCCCGGGTAAATCTGGCTTTGCCGGAACCTTCCCTTTTTAGTGAAAATGAGGGGGTTCCCAAGGCATCTGTGGTCATCAACACCCAGGAAGGCGAATCCTTGAGTCCCCGTGAAGTTAAGGCGATAGTGAATCTGGTCGCCAACAGTGTGGAACGACTGGATCCGGAAAACGTGGTCATCGTAGACCAGAATGGCAACCTGGTATCCGAGAATCTCCCCGATTACCAGGCCAGCAGCAGTGACCAGGTGCGAATGCAGCTGGCCATGAAACGGGAGTTTGAAAAAGAAAAGGAACAGGCCATTCAGTCCATGCTGGATAAAACCCTAGGACAAAACAATGCTGTGGTCAGGGTAAATGCCGAGTTGGACTTCGATGAAAAGGAACAGGTTGAAGAGCGGTATAGTCATGATCCTCTGGGACCTTTTTTCGAAAGTCAGCAGGTGAAGAAGGAGTCCGGTACCGATACCACTGGTGCTCAGCCGGGTATACCCGGTACCGATAATAATATACCCCAGTATACGGAAGTAGCTGCCCCAGGGGGAACTTCCACCTACGACAAGAGTGAAAAGACTACTAATTACCTGGTCAACAAGACGGAAACCGTAACCAAATTTTCCCCGGGTGATGTCAAGTATGATTACCTGACGGTATCGGTTTTCGTAAATAACGCCGGGACCAGGAATGCCAGCCTGGGTGAAACCGACCAGGAGAAGCAGGAAACCATTCGCAATATCGTAGCTGCGGCCTGCGGCCTGCGCGAAAATCGTCCGGAAGAGAATGTACACCTGGAAGAAAATATATCTGTAGAGTTTATCGACTTTTATACGCCACCGGGGAAAGATACGCCGACGGGGTTGGTACCCAGGCTTCTGGCTTCGCCGTTAACACCCTGGGTTATGGCCCTGCTGGCCACCCTGGTTGTGATGCTGGTCTTGATGCTGAGAAAGCGGCGGGCAGAGACTCCTGTGGAAGAAGAGATTGGCTCTGAGTTCGAAGCCATGGTGGAAGAGGAAATCAAACTGGAGGACCTAATTGATCGCAATATGACTCCCGAAGAAAGGGAGAAACAGAGAATTCGCCGGGAGATCGAAAAACTGGTTGATGAAAACCCCGAAAATGCTGCCCAGGTAATCAAGACCTGGCTGGTTGAGGATACGAGGTGAGTTTTATTGGCCACAGCTTCAAAAAAGGGGCTGAACGGAAAGCAAAAAGCGGCCAGCTTTCTTATTTTTCTCGGACCCGAGAAATCAGCGGAAATTTTCAAGCATTTAAATGAAGAAGAGATAGAGCAAATTACTTTGGAAATTGCCAACGTCCGTCAGGTTCCCACCGAGAGAATGGATGAGATCTTCCGTGAATTTTTTGAGATGTGCCTGGCCAGCAAGTTTATTGGCCAAGGGGGAATTTCCTATGCCCGGGATGTTCTGGAGCGAGCCTACGGGCAAGAAAAGACCGCGGAGATCATTGGACGTATTTCGGCGTCGTTGCAGGTGCGGCCCTTTGACTTCATGCGTAAGACGGAACCGGCCCAGCTACTGAATTTTATCCAGGCTGAACATCCGCAGACCATCGCTTTAATACTGGCTTACCTGGAAGCGGACAAGGCATCCGTTATTTTGTCGGCGCTTCCTCCTGAACGGCAGGCGGAGGTGGCCAAGCGGATAGCCATCATGGATACCACCTCCCCGGAGGTTATTAAAGAAGTAGAGAGGGTTCTGGAACGTAAGCTCTCCTCTATTGCGCCCCAGGAGCTTTCTACAGCCGGGGGAGTAAAATCGGTAGTCGAGATTATTAACCGGGTGGACCGGGGAACGGAAAAAACTATAATGGAAGCTCTGGAGGTACAGGATCCCGAACTGGCAGAAGAGATCAAGAAACTCATGTTTGTATTTGAAGATGTGGTTATGATTGACGATCGCTCCGTGCAAAGGGTTCTGCGCGAGGTCGAGTCCCAGGATCTGGCCCTGGCGCTCAAAGGAGCCAGCAACGAGGTATCACAGAAGATATTCTCCAATATGTCCACCCGTGCTTCAGATATGTTAAAAGAGGATATCGAATTCATGGGACCCGTCAGGTTACGTGATGTTGAGGAGGCCCAACAGCGGATAGTTAACATTATTCGGCGCCTGGAGGAAACCGGAGAAATTGTAGTCGCACGGGGAGGAGGGGATGAGGTCATTGTCTAGGATTATTAAGCAATCCCAGATGCTCCTGGCTTCTCCCATCGTGATTAACAGCCTTCAGCCCGAGGAAGTGGAAATAAAGTCACCAGATTCCAGCGAACCCAGGGTGCCCAGTGCATTGGAACTGGAAAAGCAGGAATTGGCGAACGTTAAAAAAGAGAGCACCTTAATCCTCCAGGAAACAGAGGCCATGGTGCTGGAACTACTGGACAAAGCGCGTACCGAGGCCCGGGATATTCTGGTCAGTGCCCAGGAAGAGGCGGAAACGCTTCGCCTGGTTGCTCGTAAAGAAGCGGAGGAAATCCGCACCCAGGCTCAGGCCGATGGATATGAGGAAGGTCTGAGGATGGCCCAACAGGAAATCGAGTCTGATCGCCAGGCGGCTTTCCAGCAAAGCCGTGAGTTGCTGGAAGAAGCTCGCCATACCAAAATCAAGATGTTCGGGGAATGCGAGGCGGATATCATCAGGCTGGTCATGGCCGTAGCCAAGAAGGTTATCGCCACCGAGCTTTCCTTAAATCCCCATATCATTGCCGGGGTTATCCGCGAGGCTATAAGTTTCCTGGACCAACCGGAAAATGTGACTGTCTATGTCAATCCTGCTGATTTGGACGTGGTCCTGCAAGCCATAAAGCTGGAAGTTTCCGAATATAACGGTAATAACCTGCGGGTGCTCCCCGATGAAAGCATTAGCAACGGAGGTTGCATTCTGGAAAGTGAAGCGGGAACCGTTGACGCACGCATGGAGACCCGCATAGGTGGGGTTGAAACCGCACTTCTGGAAGTGAACGAAAATGAGTGAACCTACTTTTCGCTTGCCGCTGGCCGGCTACATGGAGGCCTTGGAAAAAGCCCCGGTTTGCCGTCTTAAGGGGAGGATCTCCCAGGCCATCGGCTTGACTCTGGAAGCTACCGGACCGCGGGTACGCCTGGGTGAACTCTGTTTTGTCAAAACCAACTATGCTGACCGGCAACTGATACCAGCCGAAGTGGTGGGATTTAAGAACCGGACTATTTTGCTTATGCCTCTGGGCAATCTTGAAGGTGTCGGCCCGGGGAGCGAAATGCTGGCCAGCGGAACTACTCTGCGCATTCCGGTGGGGATGGATCTAAAAGGCCGGGTCCTAAACGGACTCGGAGAAGTAATAGATGACCGGGGTCGGCTCCGTTGCGACACCAGCTATCCGGTTGCCAACCAGCCGCCTAATCCTCTTACCCGTCCCCGAATAAAGGAAACCCTCCCCGTTGGGGTGCGCGCTATAGACGGTCTGCTTACCATAGGCAAAGGTCAGCGTATGGGGATTTTTGCTGGCAGCGGGGTGGGTAAAAGCACTCTGCTGGGAATGATTGCTCGCAATACCGCCGCAGATATTAACGTGATTGCTTTAATAGGAGAGCGGGGCCGGGAGGTAAGGGACTTCCTGGAAAAAGATCTGGGAGAAACGGGACTGAGCCGATCGGTAGTAGTAGTGGCGACTTCCGATCAACCTGCTTTGGTCAGATTGAAGGGTGCTTTTGTCGCCACCAGCATAGCTGAATTTTTCCGTGATCAAGGCCTGGACGTTCTTTTGTTGATGGATTCGCTGACCCGTTTTGCCCTGGCCCAGCGGGAAGTTGGCCTGGCCATCGGTGAGCCTCCCGCTACCCGTGGTTATACCCCATCTGTATTTGCCTTGCTTCCCAAATTGCTGGAGCGGGCGGGTACTTCTGCCCAGGGTAGTATTACCGGCCTTTATTCAGTACTGGTAGAAGGTGATGATATGAATGAACCCATTACCGATGCAGTACGCGGCATTGTTGATGGTCATATCGTACTGGACCGCAACCTGGCCGCAGCCAATCACTATCCGGCTATCGATGTTTTAAGCAGCATCAGCCGGTTGATGATAGATATCGCCAGCAGTGAACACCTGGCAGATGCCAATCGTTTTCGCAGTATTCTGGCGACCTATGAAGAGGCCCGGGATCTGATTGACATCGGCGCCTATAAGCGCGGTTCCAACCCGAAAATAGACGAGGCCATCGATCTTATTGATACCTTAAACGGCTTTCTTCGCCAGGGAATATACGAGGAAACTTCATTTACGGATACGGTTGGGGCCGTGCACAATTGTCTGCTGCGCAAGGGTTGAGGTAAGGAAGGTTGGATAAATGAAAGCATTTTGTTTTCGCCTCCAAACCAAACTTGAAATTACCCAGCTGCAGGAAAAGCAGGCCCGGGAGGAGTTGCTGGCTGCTCTTTCCCGGCGCGATCAGATAGCTCTGCGTCTGCAGCAACTTGACGAGCGCCTGCAGGAATTGGAGGCAGGAGTGCGCAACCTGGGAAGTACTTCCTGCTCTTCTCAGCAGCTTATCGTCTATTCACATTATTTCCCGGTGTTTCGCTCCTGGATCAAGGCAACACAAATGGAACTGCTGGAGATGGAAAACCAGGTAGAGCATTGCCGAAGCATTCTCTTCGAAAGAAAGCGGGAGACCCAAACCCTGGAGAGGTTGAGAGAAAGGGAATGGCAACGGTATGTTTACGAGATGAATCTGGCCGAACAGAAAGTCATCGATGAACTGGCTACCAGTGCCCACTACAGAAAAAAACTACCCGGCTAGGACAGAGGTGAAATATGCGTATTCTTAAGATAGTACTGATAAGCGTATTTTCAATCCTGATAGTATTGGCCATCCTGTTTGGCCTGGTCAGGCTTCATTTCATTAAACCACCGGCTTTCCTAACCGCTCTTCCGGTAGTGGGAACCCATTTTGTCGCCAGCCCCGAGCCGGAAGAAAATAACCCGGCGAATGAAAATCGGGAAAGTGAAGTCCTGGCTGAAAAGGAAAAAGAGATTAAATCTCTTAAGCAGCGCCTCGACGGATTGGAAAAACAACTCAAGGCCAGCCAGACAGATAACGATAAAATGAGAGAGCAGGTTGCTCTGCTTAACCAGGAGTTGTTGGAGCTTAAAATCGAACAAACCGGGCAGCAGACGGCCTACCGGGATGTGGCTGCTTATTTTACCGAAATGAAGAGTGGCGATGCTGCCGACATTCTCTCCCGTTTGCCGGATGAGGATATCATTGGCATTCTAAATGAAATGGAAGACGACCTGGTAGGAGAAATTCTGCAAAAGATGGATAGAAATAAAGCCACCATTATCACCCGGAAAATGCTGGTCATCTCTAAAGAACCCTAAGAACCCTGACCTGCATTTATAAATAATGTGAAGATGAAAGGAGGTGAAGCATGGAAGCGACGCAGAGTATTTTAGTGGGGATTAAGGAAAGTCGACCACCGACAAGATTGAAAACAGGCGTGACAAGTTCTGCTGCAGGAGGATTCCAAAGCCGG
>CAZLYH010000009.1:0-1967 GCA_964563775.1 uncultured Syntrophomonadaceae bacterium
AAGCGATTGTAATTGCTCGACATGGAATAATTGTAGGCACCGGTGGCCAAAACGGCCAGGATATCTCCGCTGCCCACCTTCGGCAATTGGGCATCCCAGATAAGCATGTCACCCGATTCACAGCATTTCCCCGCAATAGATACCTTGGTAATGGGTTCTTCATTGGCCTTATTGGCCAGCATGGCCAGGTATTTGGCGCCATAAAGAGCCAGGCGGGGATTATCCGCCATTCCCCCATCAACTGCTACATACCTGCGTATCCCGGTAACTTCCTTGGAAGACCCCACAGTATAAAGGGTTATTCCTGCCGGTCCGGCTATAGCCCGTCCGGGCTCCACCATAACTCGTGGCACCTTCAGGTTCAATTGCCGGGCTTTATCCTGTACCGTAAGCATGACCGCCTCGGCCCAGTCTTCCGGCTGGCACGGCTGGTCTCCATAATAGTAGAAAATACCAAACCCGCCCCCCATATTCAGTTCGCTGAGCTCGTGACCAGTAGTTTGCTTAACATCAGCAAAGAAATCCATCATTATTGCACTGGCATCCCGGAAAGACTCCATATCAAAAATCTGTGAACCGATATGGCAATGCAAACCAACCAGATTAAGATTGCGACTGCTCAAAGTGACCTTGACCCCATCCATAGCCTGGCCATCGGAAAGTGTGAACCCAAACTTGGAGTCTATCTGCCCGGTGCGGATATATTCATGGGTATGGGCTTCGATCCCAGGGGTAATGCGCAGCAATACATCCTGAGTCCGATTCCTGCTCTCACAAAGATGGTCCAAGATCTCCAGTTCATAAAAATTATCCACCACAATGTGACCTGTACCGGCCTCCAGAGCCAAACTCAGTTCTTCCCGGCTCTTGTTGTTGCCATGAAAGAAGATTTTTTCTGCCGGAACTCCTGCTTGTAAGGCGGTATATAACTCGCCCCCGGAGACCACGTCCACCCCCAAACCTTCCTGGGCGACTATCTTAAGTACCGAAAGATTGCACAAGGTTTTACTGGCGTAGATCACCAGGGAATCACCCAGACCGGCAAAAGCATCCCTGAAGCTACGGCAGTTGCGACGCAGTCCTTCTTCATCAACTACCCAAAGGGGGGTGCCAAAATCCCGCACCAGGTCCAGGGTGTCTACCCCACCCACTTCCAGGTGTCCCTCCCTATTTATTATCATCGTACCGTTTAGATGCACGGTTTTCTTCCCCCTGTCAAGGCTAAAATCGTGCTTATTGTAACATTGGCCCAACCGACGGGTCAATGCTGCCAGAACAGATATACACCATACATTACGGTTCTCCCGGGCCAAAAGTTCCCTTAGCACCGTTTCGTTTGTGAAGTGCGTGAAACCATAGAGCCGTGTTACCTATGGCGATAGCTCCCCAAGGCACCTGTTTGTCTGGACATTTTAAAATCGGAAAATACTATTGCAAAATTTTCCGAATTTTTGCATAATTAAATTGATCCTTCACTTTCCTTTCCTAACCTAATAAATGATTCCGGGACAAGCCCGGAATCTCGGCAGCAGTCTATTCCTTCTTTTCTTCTGGCGCTGTCCCTGCTGCGGGAACATCATCCCGGGGGGCAGTTTCTTTTTGCTCGGAGGGGCTATTCTTTAACCCCTTGGATCTTCCGCTCTTTTCGCCTTTTAGGCTTTTCAATTCCGCTTGCAGCTTGCGGTTGGCACTTTGCAGTTCCTTTAGATTTCTGCCCACCTTGAACATCCGAAAACTATCTACCAGAAATGTGATGATTGCCCCAACACAGGCCGAAATCAGTGCTACTACCGCCAGGGATACATCCGGGGAGACCCAGCTGAGAAAATGAACCGTAACCTGACTAGGGTTCTGGAAAACAAAAACAGCGATAGCGGAAAAAAACAACAGCGCAACGATTAAATACACCGGCATTGCTCGCACCCCGTTTCCTGCAAAAATATTTAGTCCAAAATTCGAGCCCAACT
>CAZLYH010000009.1:2067-40845 GCA_964563775.1 uncultured Syntrophomonadaceae bacterium
GGGAGGGCCATTTCCAACAGCAGCTTGGCAGCAAACAGCTTGCCGGTGGCATGTAGGATGCGAGTGGCGAAGATTTTCACCAGATCCTCTCTGCCTTCAGTCCGCCAAGCGTTGATTGCATTTTGGATCTCATCGTTTACCTTGATGTACTTGTTCAGCAGGGCGAATTCGGTGGCGAAGGCAGCATTGGCCTGACCCTGGGCGAATGTCTTGATATCAGCCAGCCAGTCGCTGAAGACCTGACCCTTCTTCATAGCCATCTTTCTTCCCACCAGATCCATGGACTGGATATAATTGGTGCCCTCCCAGATGGGATATATTCTGGCATCCCGGTAGAGTTCGGCACAAGGATATTCCTCAGAAAACCCGTATCCCCCGTAGACCTGCAAAGCCGCACTGATACACTCCAAAGCATAGTCTGAACAAAAAGCCTTTACCAGCGGGGTATTGATCTCGATGCGGTCTTTAGCCCTCTTTACTACTTCCTCGTCAGCATGGTGGTTCTTGATATCCACCAGATAGAAAGTGCTTATGACCATAGCCCGGAAGGCTTCTATGTAAGACTTCTGCATCAACAAGCTGCGCCGGATGTCTTCATGGTTGATAATGACCACCTGACCGCCCTTGGGGTTGGCTGTGGCCTTCCCCTGTATCCTCTGTCGGGCATAGTCGGCTGCATTATTATAGGCTACCGCAGCGAGTGCGGTGGCCGAAAGGCCTGTCATTAGGCGCTCTTCGTTCATCATATTGAACATTTGCATGAGACCCTTGCCGATCCCGTCTTCACCGGGGACCTCACCCAATAAATAACCGGTGCAGTTGTTCTCTTCGCCGAAATTAATAATACAGGTCGGGTTGCCCTTTAGGCCCAGTTTATGCTCGATACCGCCACAGTTAACGTCATTAAACCGGCCCGGGTTGCCCTCTTCATCGGGCAGAAACTTCGGTACTACGAAAAGGGAAATCCCGGCCGTACCAGGGGCTGCGCCTTCGATACGAGCCAGGGTCAGATGGATTATGTTTTCGGTTACATCTTGTTCACCACCACTTATAAAGCACTTGGTTCCCTTGATCCTATATATTCCCGGTTGGTCTGTAGGTATGGCTTTGGTGGAAAGGTTAGCTAGTTCTGAACCGGCACTCGGTTCGGTCAGATCCATGGTGCCAGCCCATTGACCGCTATACATCTTAGGTAAAAAGGTCGATTTAAGGTGGTCATTGCCAAAGTCCTCGATCAACGCAGCAGCTCCGCCGCAGGCCAAGTACAGGGTGGACAGGGAGGGGTTGGCCCCTATGATATATTCCAGCCATGACCACAAGACACAGAGCGGGACGGCCGAACTGTCGTGCGGATCATAGTTGCTGGTACAAAGGCCGTTGTTCTGTATAAAATGGTATGCCTCGCGGGTTGAGGGGGGAGTAATCACCATATTGTTCTCATAGCGACAGCCAATCTTGTCCGATTCCTCACAGGTGGGGGCAATTACCTCCCGGGCGCCTTTAATTGCGTTATCCAGGATGAAATCCATATCATCCACTGTATAACCTCCTGCAAACCGTTCCGTAGCCAGCACCTCACCCAGGTCTAGCCATTCCTTGAGAATGAATTTGTGGTCTCTGGTAGAGTGCAAAAAACGAGATGACAATTCAAATACCCCCCTAATTATTAGCATTTTTACAATTCAAGTCTTTACAATAATAATACCACAGTCAAGTATATCCGTTAGCGGGGAAGTACGCGAAAACAAAGTCGCCAATCAAACATTATATGTTAGCATCGTTTTGCGATATCGCCATGGGTGCGGTTTAGTATTCCGCCGCCATTCATACCGGCGCCGAATCTCCGTTAACGGCCAAAGGCAGACAGCTAAATCTGCTGCCTGCCTTTTCTCTAAAACACCCTATTCAGTTGGTTTCCCTATGGTCACACGTCCAACCCCGCTGGTTTTGTCGGGTTGGGCCAGTCCAAACCTAAACTCAGGCCCGGTTTTTCAGTTCATACCAGATGGGGCTGGCCACGCATATGGACGAGTAGGCACCTACAACAAAGCCGATCAACATGGCTCCCACAAATAACTTGAGGGTTCCGCCACCAAAAATCAGCAAAGCGGTCAGGGCAAACACACAGGTCAGCACCGTATTGATGGAACGGTTAAAGGTCTGGGTGACACTGCGGTTGACCAGCGTGGCATAGTCTTCTTTGCGTTTATTGCGCAGGTTTTCCCGTATGCGGTCAAAGATAACAATGGTATCGTTGATGGAGTAACCTACAATGGTCAATATCGCGGCTATAAAGGGGGTATTAATCTCCCACTGCAGTAAAGAGAACAGCCCCAGCACAAAGAGAATATCATGAATTTCCGAAACTATGGCAGCCACCCCGAACGTCCATTCGAAGCGCAGCGAAATGTAGATAAGCATGGCCAGGGCGGCAATAATAGTAGCCAAAATGGCTTTATTGGTCAGTTCTTTACCTATAGTGGCACCCACACTTTCCGCACTGAGAAATTCCACTTTAACGAATTTCTTTTCCAGCGCCCCCAGCAGCTCTTTGGTCTCCTCCTGGTTTAATTCGGGGGTGCGGATAAAAAACTCATTTCCCGAGCGGGTGATTTCCGCCCGTTCCAGACCTAGATCAGCTACTGTAGCCCGCACTTCGGCAACGGTTACCTTCCCGCCGATATTAACTTGGGTAATGGACCCGCCCTGAAAATCGATGCCCAGATTAAGCCCCTGGGTAAACAGGGAGATAAGCCCGGGGATTATTAAAATCAGGGATATGATATAGAAAATTTTTCTTCTTTCAATGATATGCATTTTTCTCCCCCCTACACGCCGTATAGTTTAGTATTCTTACTGAAATTCGCCAGTAGAACCAGCAGGTAGCGGGTGAAAGTCAGGGCCACCAGCAAGCTGGCAATAATACCGATGGACAGAGTCACCGCGAATCCTTTTACCGGACCGGTGCCCAGCCACATCAGAATAATAGCGGTGATAAGCGTGGTAATCTGGGAGTCAAAAATAGTCCAGAAGGCACGTTTAAAGCCCGATTCAATCGCCGCTTGCAAGGTTTTGCCCCATCGCAGCTCTTCTTTTAGGTGTTCATAGATTATAACATTGGCGTCGACCGCCATGCCTATCGACAGGGCAAAACCAGCAATACCTGGTAAGGTCAAAACCGCCCCCATTAAAACCATGGTACCCAGAACCAACAATGAATACAGAACCAGGGAAATATCCGCTACCAGGCCAGGCAGGCGGTAGTATCCCAACATAAATATGAAGATAGCCAGAATGCCAATGATACCAGCCTTTATGCTCTTCTCCAATGAGTCCGCCCCCAGGGATGGCCCGATGGAACGCTTCTCAATAACATTAAAACTTACCGGCAAAGCACCAGAGCGTAAAAGAACGGCCAGATCCTGGGCTTCCTTGGCGGTGAACCCTCCTTCAATCTGCGCCTTGCCGTCAGTTATCGCATCTCTAACCGTAGGACCGCTGATGACATCTTTGTCAAGAACGATGTACAGGGGTTTGCCTATATTGGCGGCGGTAGCTGCTTTAAACAGCTTGGCCCCCTCCCTGTCAAATTCGATATCTACAACCGCCCCCTGGCCGCCCTGCTGCACCCGGGCCTGAGCGTCCACCAGATGTTTACCGGTTACAACCACATTGCCTTGTTCATCCCAGAACTCCAATTGAGCCGTATTCTTAAGAATATCTACGGCGGATTCCGGGTCCTTCTCGCCGGCTATTTCCACTACCACGCGGTTCTGTCCCTGGGGATACACTGCCGTCTCCTTGACCCCTAACTTGTCCACCCGGTCACGCAGAATACCTACCGCTTTCTGTATGGTATCCGGGGTTACTTTTTCCCCCTTGTTTTCCTGAGCTTCCAGCACCACCCTGAGACCGCCTCTTAAATCCAGCCCCAGGTTGATGTTCTGCAGAAGTGGCTTGTAAGTGAAAAAGACCAGCAATCCCAGGGCGAGGATAATCACAGAGATAAGCACAAAGCTCGAATTCCTCTGTTGCACCATTTTTCCTCCTTCCAACAACTTCGCTTTACAAGAGTTTGGCTCCGTTTATTACCAATTCAAATTCACAGTTAAGAAAATTGGCGGCGCGCCGACATAAAAGCATGCGGCTCAAAAAGATCTCGAAGTATTCCATAACCGGGCAAATCTCAATGTCGATAGCCAGCTCCATGGTGATAACCCGTTTTATCTCGTCAATGCTGAGGATGGAATGCTGGACGGCATAATTTACCCGGTCGTGGATATCAAAAGTAGCCACATCCGGGTTACGTACCCGATTTCGATGCACGTGGGACTTATCTGCCAGGATCAAGGCTGCCGCCACCTCGTTGACGGGATGGCCGCTGCCCTCATCATGGTTGCCGATAGCTGCTGTCACTATGGAAATCTCCCCGGCATCCATGCTCAAACGGCGCAGTATTTCCATGGCCATCAAGGCTCCGCTTTGACTGTGTCCACTGCGGTTAATCACATTACCAATGTCATGAAGGTAACCGGCAATACCCGCCAGCTCAGCAAGACGCTCTTCATAGCCCAGCCGCAACATTATCTCCCGGCTTAATTTGCTAACCAGGGAAATATGTAGCTGCCCGTGGTCAGTAAATCCCATCGTACCCAAGTGATCGTTCCCCCTGGCTATCAGAGTGTTTACCAGGGGACTCTGACGTACCTCCGGGAGTCTAAGCATTACTGATCCTCAGCCTTATAGGCAATGGCCGTTTTAAGCATCTCGATTTCCGTATCCTCATTAACCTTTACGATAAAAGAGTCATCCTTCACCCGGGCCACGGTCCCTTTGATCCCCCCTATCGATACTACTTTATCCCCCCTGGTTATTTCCGATATCAGTTTTTTGTGCTTCTTTTCCTGGTTCTTGCGGGGCATGATGATAAAGAGGTAAAAGATCAAAAAGAACCCGACAAAGTAAGCAACTACCACCCAGGTCTGACCGTTTTGCATTATTTCACTCCTCCTGCAAACTTTGTATCAGTTCGCTATAGATTGCCCAAATCCTGCTGTTAAAACTTGTATTGCTGATAAAACTTCTGGTAGAAATCGGTGAATTGGCCTTTTTCTATAGCACTCCTTATATTTTCCATCAACTTGGCCAGAAAGTAAACGTTATGGTAACTCAAAAGACGCAAGGCCAGAATTTCTCCCGCTTTAATCAGGTGTCGGATATAAGCACGGCTATAGTTTTGGCATACATAACAAGGACATTCTTCATCTACAGGGGAAAAATCCTCGGCATAGGTTGCGTTACGAAGGGTAATTTTCCCCTGGTGAGTATAGGCCGTACCGTGCCGGGCCAGACGCGTGGGCAAAACGCAATCAAACATATCAATGCCTCTGGCCACACCTTCCAGCAAATCCTCGGGTTCACCCACCCCCATCAGATAGCGTGGCTTTTCATCCGGCAATAGCGGCGCAGTGATTTCCACAGCCCGGTACATTTCTTCCTTGGGTTCCCCCACACTGACCCCACCAATAGCATAGCCGGGAAAGTTCAGATTCACCAGTTCCCGGGCGCTCTGGCGGCGAAGTTCGGGAAAAACGCTTCCCTGTACGATACCAAACAGGGCCTGGCCCTCCTGGTGATGCGCCGCCTGGCAGCGCCGGGCCCACTGACTGGTCCTTTCCACCGCCCGGGAAGCCTCCTGATAGGTACAGGGATAAGGGGGACACTCATCAAAACACATGGCAATATCAGCCCCCAGGCTTATCTCGATCTCCATTACTTTCTCCGGAGTCAGGAAGTGGCGGGAACCATCAATATGGGAGTTAAAATACACCCCTTCATCACTTATCTGGCGAAGCTTGCTGAGGCTGAACACCTGAAAGCCACCACTGTCAGTGAGAATACTGCCCGGCCAGTTCATGAATCGATGCAAGCCACCCGCCCGCTCAATCAGCTCTGCTCCGGGGCGCAAGTAGAGATGGTAGGTGTTGGACAGGATAATCTGCACGCCTATTTCCTGTAGATCTTCCGGGGTAAGGGTTTTTACCGTGGCCTGGGTTCCCACCGGCATGAATACCGGAGTTTCCACCATTTGGTGGGTGGTCTGCAGCCGACCCCGGCGTGCCTTCCCGTCCATCTGCAATACTTCGAAATTTAACATAGGCTAAATACTCACAGCCTTTTATAAAACTTTATAACTTCTGCCTGGTCTTGTGGGATTGCCGGTAAATTCGGCTTTAATCAGATTTTTAATAGCTCCCTGGACCCGACAATCCGGTTTCCCTTCAGCGGTGGTATCGATCAAACAAGTTCCCCGGCACTTTTATAGCATCAACATGGCGTCACCATAGCTAAAAAAGCGATACTCCGCTTCCACAGCATGGCGGTAGGCCTGCAAGGTCTCTTCCAGGCCGGCGAAGGCAGCTACCAACATCAACAACGATGAGCCCGGCAGATGAAAATTTGTTACCAGCCCGTCAATGGCCCGAAAGCAGTAGCCGGGATAAATAAAGCAGGCCGTATGCATAGATCCGGGGACAAACCCCCGCTCCCGATCATAAAGGCTCTCCAGGGTCCTGACTACCGTAGTGCCGACGGCAATAATCCGCCCGCCCCGGGCGCGAGTCGCATTCAGCAACTCAGCCGTTTCCGGGTTCATCCGGCAAAACTCCTCATGCATCTGGTGATCCCGGATATCATCGCTGCTGACGGGGCGGAAAGTGCCCAGACCCACATGAAGCAGTACTTGAGCCAGGTTGATCCCCCGGTCTGCAATCCTGTCCAGCAGTTCGGTAGTAAAATGCAGACCGGCAGTGGGTGCGGCAGCGGAACCAGCTTCTCGGGCATATACCGTTTGGTACTGTACTATGTCCCCGGGCTCGGCCGGCCGATCAATATATGGAGGCAAGGGCATTTCCCCCCTGCGTTCCAGAAATTGCAGTTCGTCCTCACAGTTGAGGAAGGCCACTAAACGTCCACCAGCATAATCCAACACATCCAGAATGGCTATCTTGACTTCATTTTCACCGGGAATCAGCACCCGCTCGCCCGGGCGCAGACGCCGGGCCGGTTTGACCAGGGCCTCCCAACCATTGGCGGCACGCTTCAATAGCAATATCTCCACCTGGGCTCCGCTTTCCCGGTAACCATGCAGGCGGGCGGGAATAACCCGGGTATCATTTAAGACCAGAGTATCCCCCGGTTGCAAAAAATCAACCAGGTCCCGAAAAACCTGATCGCTGTAGTGACCGGTTTTTCTATCCAGCACCAGCAGGCGGGAATGATCCCGAGGTTCCACCGGATAGCGGGCAATCAAATGTCCGGGCAACTCATACTGGTAGGTCTGAAGGCTAAATATTCTTTCATCCTGCATTTTCAGCGCCTGCCTAGAATACTAAAAATAAGGGTAAGGACAATGCTTAAAAGGATACAGGTAGCCAGGGGGAAATAAAAGCTGAAATTACCCCGCCGGATATAAATATCCCCGGGCAGACGCCAGCCGTTTATCCCCAGGCGGGACAGCAGATAGAGCAATACCCCGGCAACAACGATCCCCAGGCCCAACATTATGATTATTTTGGCCATATTTTCCAAATTCATTCTCAATTCTCCCGGTCTGCCAAGCTCTTTTTTTTCCGGGGCGAGTATCGTTCCCATTCACTATACAGACAGCCACAGTACTGCTGGCGATAGAGACCCATTTCCTTGGAAACCTCCACTGTAGAACGAAATCCCTGCCGAAAATCCTGGTAAAGAAAGGGCACCCCGCAGCGCTCCCCGATGGCCTCCCCCACTTCCCGGATTAACTCGTGTTTCTGGAAGGGACTAACCAGCAAGGTGGTAGTGAAAAAGTCAAACTTGCCCTTGCGGGCTACCCGGGCGGCTTGTTCCAGGCGTAGCTTATAGCAGAGCAGGCAGCGCTGGTTTTCCCGGTAACAGATCTGCTGAAAATATTCACCGGGATCGTAGCTCTCCTCTCCTACCAGAGGAAGGTTGACAGCCTGGGCATAATCATACAGCGCATCGCGCCGTTTCACATATTCGGTGTAGGGGTGGATGTTAGGGTTAAAGAAAAACCCCTTCACTTCATGCCCTTGTTCCCGCAACGAGGGCAATGGATAGGTCGCGCAGGGGCCACAGCAAATATGAAGCAAGACCTTGGCCATGTCTATCATCACCTTTTCCCAACGAACAGTTAACCATGAAATAGAATCAGAACCTGTAATGAGCCGTATTACAGCCCATTTTAAGCATCCACTTCTTCGTCCTCGGCAAAAAGCCCCCCGGTCACCGCCGCCTGGGGAACGGGCCGACCCAGATGCCGGTAGGCATGCTCAGTAGCCATTCTACCCCGGGGAGTCTTCTGGATCAAGCCCAGTTTTAACAAATAGGGCTCATAGACATCACTCAAAGTATCCGGCTCTTCTCCCACACAAGCAGCCAGGGTCTCCAATCCCACCGGACCGCCACCAAATTTAGCAATAATGGCCTCCAGGATCATCCGGTCCACCATATCCAGTCCCTGCTCGTCAATCTCCATCATCTCCAGAGCAGAGCGGGCCACCTCCCGGTCTATCCTTCCCGAACCCTTTACCAGCGCATAATCGCCCACCCTTCGCAAAAGGCGGTTGGCTACTCGTGGAGTCCCCCGGGAACGGCAGGCGATCTCCAGCGCCCCTTGTTCGTTAATTTTCAGGTTCAAAATCTTAGCCGCCCGGTTGATAATCCGGGCCAGGTCTTCATCCCGGTAAAAATCCAGCCGGCAGTTAATGCCGAAACGGTCTCGCAAAGGGGAACTGAGCAGCCCTGGGCGGGTAGTGGCCCCAATCAGGGTAAACGGGGGCAAGTCCAATCTTAATGTCCGGGCGGCCGGGCCCTTGCCAATAATGATATCAATTACAAAGTCCTCCATGGCCGGATACAATATCTCTTCCACGCTGCGGTGCAAGCGATGAATTTCGTCGATGAAAAGCACTTCGCCCGGCTCCAGATTGGTTAATATGGCAGCCAGATCCCCGGGCCTTTCGATAGCCGGACCGGAAGTTTTGCGAATGGGGCGGGTCACTTCGTTGGCAATGACTGTGGCCAGAGTGGTTTTCCCCAGTCCCGGCGGGCCACTTAATAAAACATGGTCCAAACTGACCTCCCGTTCCCGGGCGGCAGAAACAAAGATCGCGATGTTTTCCTTTACTTTATCCTGGCCTATGTAATCAGCAAGGTGCAGGGGGCGCAAGGACCCTTCCCCCCAGTCCTCTTCCTGAAAGGCATGTGGTGACACCAAGCGGTCGTCGCTCACGACCCAACCCTCCCATCTATCGGCTCATCTGTCCCGCCCGGAACTGAAGCACAGTGCGTATTTTTTCCTCCAGCCGGCCGGGCAGGCGCCCTTCCTGCTGCAGGTTCATTACCAGGGGGAAAATTTCATTGCGCGCATAACCCAGGGCCTCCAAAGCCTCCAGCAGCTCTCCCAGATCATCGCCCCCACCGGTACTACCCTCAGCAGTAGAAAGGATGACTTGGTCCCCCAGGCGGTCTTTCAGTTCAAAAATTAGGCGCTGGGCGGTTTTTTTTCCCACACCTGGAATCTTAACCAGGAATTTTTCGTCTTCGCTGGCGATGGCCCGGTAAAACTGGCCGGGCTCCACATTTTCCAGCAGGTTTAGGGCACTCCGGGCTCCCATTCCCGAAACACCCAACAGACGTTTGAAGAGAGCCAGTTCCTGACGTTCCAGGAATCCATAGAGTTTAAACTCATTTTCCAGTACCTGCAGGTGAGTAAACAGCAGCACCGATTCACCCAATGCAGGCAACCGGGAACGGGTGCGGGCATGGACCAGAATTTCGTAACCCACCCCTCCGGTATCAACTACTACCGAGTCATCGCCCAGATCAAACAATCGTCCTTTGATAAGTGAAATCATTTTCCTCCCCGCTTTATCACTTTATTAAACCCGCCCAGACCGGGCAGATTGAATGCGCCAGGAATGCAGGTGGCAAATGGCCACAGCCAAGGCATCGGCAGCATCATCCGGCCGGGGAAGCTCAGGTAGTCCCAGTATTCTTTGGACCATTAGCTGTACCTGGTGCTTCTCCGCCCGACCATAGCCAACCACTGCCTGCTTGACCTGCAGGGGTGTATACTCAGCCACGACCAAACCGGCAGCCGCAGCGGTCATAATCGCCACACCCCGGCCCTGAGCCACTGAAACCACCGTTTTGGAATTCTTGTGGTAAAAAATCTCCTCCACGGCGACGGCGTCGGGTTGGTATTCCCGCAGCAGCCCGGTAAGCTCCTGGTGGATCACCAACAAACGGGAAGGCATGTCCATACTCGCGGGCGTATCAATGGTTCCATACAGAACCGCACTCTCTTTCCCAGCCTGATATCGGACCAGGCCATACCCGGTGATAGCCGTGCCGGGGTCAATTCCCAGAACCAGCATTTTATTAAGATCCTTCCTAATGCAATAAAAAACTACTTATATCTTACTGTAAATCAGGAGGGCTTGCCACAGATGTGCCATGTTCAGGAAAAGAGGCCTTAGCATTAACCAGCATCAGGTTATCCGCAGGGATGACCAAGACTTTAATAATCTTACAGATATTCGTCCAGGTTTTCCAGAGCATCGTTTAAAACTTCCTGATCGGTAAACTCATATTCGCCATTTCGGATAGCTTTTTGCACCTGCTCAGGCAAGACCTTCATAGGTATACGAGTCACCCGGCTCAACACATCCTCCCCGGGAGGACCTGAGTAGACCGCCACCATTCCCCGATATTCCTTAAGGCGAAAATGGGCTTTATCTTCCGGACACCAATCATCCACCATCTGATGGAAAGTCAAGGTATCCTGCTGCCAGGAGATGCGGTACCCGTTTGCCGGAGGATATTCCTGGCGAATAGTCTTAATATCCTTGCCGATAATGTTTTTCTCATTGGGGAATTTGGAAATGACCACATGTCGGCACTTGCGGTATTCCTGCTCGAAAATAATTTGGGTATCTGTCGTTACAACCGGTGCCTTGGTTTCAACCTGAGCTACGGGTTTTCGCTCTCCCAATCTCCCTCCCAGGTTATAGGCCAGACTACCCAGTATTAATATAGCTATAAACATGACAACCAGCCTCATGGAAAAGAAGCTTTTCACCAGTTATCACCTCCCTGCTCATTATTACCAAAAGATGCAAACCTCATACCTCTTTGGACAAAATTGACTTAAATTTTCGGGAAAATTCGAAATTTTGATTTTTTGCCATTTCCGGTAAAGTTTTTCTAGCTAACCACTTGCATAGCAATTACATTTGCGCTATAAAATAAGCAATAGGAATGTCAAATGAAGGTCAAATTTTTATGAATTTTCGATAAATTATATCCTACCAATGGGAGGAATGTATAATGGATAACCGAAATCTTAACTGGGATTACCTGATTGATGGTGACCTGCTCAATATCGAAGCCGCCCAAACAGAGAGCAGCGCACCTGTTTACCCCACCCGGCAGGAGCATCTGCAGCCCTTAACCAGCCTGAACGTAGATGAGTATGACCGGGTAAGCCTGGGCTATCATCTGCCCTTTGCAAAACTGCTGGACTTTGACAACGAGATTAGAAACTGCACTGCCGATGATCTGTTTGGAATCGGTTTCATACCCTCAGGTAGTGATTATATTCCCCAGATACTCGGGGGGAACGATGCCGAGGGGATGGATCAGGTGGCTATCAATTTCACCCCTGCTTCCCTCACTATGAAAGGGTGGTCGGAAAGCTACAGTATTTTGGATGCTGCCCGTGAACAGCAGGAATTGCTCCCCATAAAGCATGAGTTGGATGATACTATCTGGAACCGTGGTGAGGTGGACCTGGATAGTTTTGATGCCTTAAGCTCCTTTTACTTCGCTGAAGAAGAACTCCAGGCGGCATTTGCATCTCCCAGCGATACCAAGAATTATTGGGAAAATGTATTTCATAGCATTCAGGCCCTGGTCAGCCGGGAGCCACTGGAAACAACACCTGCCGACCTGTTTGCGGCTGATCAGGATGAAGAAAAGGCTTTCTCCCGCAGGGCGATTCGGGCGCTGCGTCGTACCAGCGGTCGGAAAGGAAGCAGACGTGCCTTGCAGCGCCTGGAAAACCAGCCCGGCAGGGATATCTTCAATTACAATGAACAGGAGGAAAAGGAAGCTGATCCGTGGACTGCCCTGCACCTGCCGCTGCGCTTCCAGGTCAAAAACGGGGAACTAATCTGCCGGGTCAACCTGGAAGCACTGAGAGAAGATGGGCGGCTAAAGGCTTTCCTGAGTAACACCAACCTGGAGCAGGTTAAAGGCGAAATGGAAAAGTTTATTGAGGGTAAAGAGCCCGAGCTGCGAATGTTGCTGCCCCGCAGTCGGAAGAAAAAAGCGCAGTGATTAAGCCTTGATTCAGTCATAGGCAAAAAAGTGACGGGCAGGGGTACCTTATTGATACCTCTGCCCGCTTTGATCTTAATCCACCCTATATGACCTAACAAGCTCTGCAAAACTCAAGTACCGTAAACCGACATGATCCTCCCTGGTGTCAGGCCATTTTTTCAAGGATTTCGTCAGGGATGGACGCATTGCTGTAAGCATTCTGCACGTCATCGTGGTCTTCCAGAAGTTCAATCAATTTGATGACTTTGGCGGCCAGTTCTTCGGTGTTAATTTCCACGTTATTTTCCGGCAAAAGTACAATATCCGCCTGTTCCATAGGTATTTTCTCTTGCTCCAGGGCATCCCGGATTTCCATGAAGGCATCGGGGGAAGTCACCACTTCCAGGTAATCTCCCTCATCACGCACGTCCTCCGCACCCAGTTCCAGCGCCTGCAGAAGGAATTCCTCCTCATCTCCGGGCAACTGCTGTCGATCAATGCTAATTAAGCCAACCCGCTTGAACATCCAGGATACACAGCCGGTTTCACCCAGATTGCCGCCATGTTTGGAAAAGAGATGGCGGATTTCAGAAGCGGTGCGGTTGCGGTTGTCAGTGGCGATGTCCAACATGATAGCTACTCCACCGGGTCCATACCCCTCGTAGGCAATTTCCTCCAGGGCGTCACTGTCGCCTTGTCCGGCGCCTTTTTTTATCGCTCTGGTTATATTCTCGTTGGGCATATTTATGGCTTTGGCTTTTTGAATAGCCAGTTTTAGCTTGGAATTGGCTTCTGGATCACCCCCGCCCCCGGTACGAACGGCAATGGTAATATCTTTGGCAATTTTGGTGAATTCCTTGCCCCTCTTTTCATCTGAACGGGCCTTTTTATGCTTGATGTTCGCCCATTTGGAATGTCCTGACATAGCTTCTCCTCCTGTTGCTAAGGTCTACCAGATACCTGGAAACAATCGGCTGGTCCTGGTCATATATTCGCGATACGGCTCATTAAAATGCTTTAACATAAATTCTTCCTCGATCTTAATCCGGTATACCAGAGACGGAATCGTGGTGATCAGAATAATCAGCAATCCCCCCCAGGAATTAAGAATAATGGGGATGGATAGAAAACTAAAAAGCGTTCCCAGATACAACGGATGCCTTATTTTACTGTAAGCGCCGTCTGTTATCAACTGATGATCTTCATAAACAGCTACCCGGGGATTAAAGTATTTGCCAATCGATTTAAAAGCCTGCCAGCGAATATAGCAGGAAAGCAAAAACAACAGTAATCCCAGCACAAAAATCCACGGTTCCAGAATAGACAGGCGGGTATAATGCCATTCCACGAAATCAATGGCCGAATAAAAGAGCGCTATTAGAAAGGTCAGTTGTAGATAAAGGTAGGAACGCTGATCTGCATCCTCAATTACATAAGTCTCTGGATCCTGGTAAAGAAATGCCTCCGCCACCCCGGACCAGAGAACGTAAAGCACAAAAAAGGTTATAACCACATAGAAATCAAAGCGAGGAAGTTGTTGCCAGCCCAGGTATCCTACATAAACGAAAACACCCAGGGCCACGAGCATGCGTATCAATACATTGCGTTGCCTTGAATTCACAGGGCTTTCCTCCTCAGATGGCATTAATAGTATGGATACTTTTCCGTTAAAATGCGATCAGCTTTTCAACTCATCAGATATGTAAGCCAGAGGAGGCGGGATGGTCTTATGGTAGTTTGTGGCGATTAGCCGTTCGATCTTTGCCGCCACCTCCGGTCCAACCGGCAGCCCATCCAGGAAATCGTCAAGGTCTTCATAGGTCAAGCCCATTTCCTCCTCGTCCGTCTGCCCCGGCCAAAGTCCCCCGGAAGGGGGCTTTTCGATAATTACCCGCGGCACCCCCAGGAAACGGGCCAGTTCATAAACTTCCCTCTTTAGCAGATCCCCCAACAACTGAAGGTCTACACCGATATCCCCGTGTTTGGTGGAGTAACCCACCGCCAGCTCGCTCTTATTGCTGGTACCCAGGACCAAATAGTTGCGGGCCTGGGCAGAATAATACAACGCCATCATCCGTAAACGGGGTTTAATATTGGCGCGTAATAGCTTTCCCTTGGTTCCATCCAGTTTTAAATAGGATTCAAATTTAGTCAACAGGAGGTTGTAGGCATTGTCCAGATCGACCACCCGGTAGGGAACGCGAAACTTTTCCACCAGGATTTGGCTATGCATAAGATCGGTAATATTACTTTCACAGGGCAGGAGCAAAGCCATACATTTTTCACCGAAGGCTTTTTTGGCAATGACTGCTGCAACCGCCGAGTCCAAACCACCGCTGACACCCAGGACCACTCCCGAGGCTCCAGCCTCCTTAACCCTTTCCTGTAGCCAGTTAACCAGATGTTGAACCACAGCTTCGCAATTCATTACCGAAAACTCCCCCTCTTAGTTAAAAAGTTCCATAGACAAGTTCTCTTCCGCAAACTTGGGAGCGATGTCCAAAGTGGTACCAGCCTCCCCTTTTCCACGGCTAGCTGCAGGGTGCGCTACCGGCTGCTCCAGGGAAAATTCCCAGGAGCAAACCATCCCTGCGGGCCAGTTTTTTAAGATGCAAACAAATTGTTCATCTTCCAGTCGGAAAATTCTGTCGATCAATTTAAAATTCAACACTTGTGGAGTAAATCCTGCCACTATACCTTGAATTTTGCATAAACAGTGGAAATGCACCTTTCTCTACCGGTAAATTCTGAACGATTCCGCGGTTTACCGGGTTAGTTGCACGATTTCCATTTCCCCCCAGGCAGCCATTTTATCATCCTTTATGGCCAGCACTCCAGCCACTCCGGATATCCCTTGAGCAAAGTCCACTGCTTTCATCAGGTCTTCCGCCTGCTGCACCCGGTTCGCCGCACTGGTTGCAACCGCATCGGCCAGCGCCGCATCCTGTGCCTTTATTATAACCGCATCCGCCTTGCCCAAACTAATGCTGGGCCCAACCGTCCCGGAGGAAGTGCACACACCCAGGGCGCTTCCCTGCGGGCAAATTCTAACTCCAATCCGGAAAGAGAAGGGAGAGGTTCCTGCAAAAACGGCGATAACTCTCTCCCGCTCACCTCTGAGGTAAAGATCTCCCCCGTTTTCAATAACAACCTCCCGGGAAGTGGAGGCCAGAAATTCACCCAAAGCTTGGGCTACTGCTCCGGCCACGGCTGCCATGGGACCCACCCCGGCCAACGTGGCAGCCTGGGCCATGGTTTGGGCAATGGCGGGGGCCCCGGGAAGCAACCTAACCGGTGAAAATGAGGTTCTAAAATCGGGATGAAGGGAAATGTAACCCTCCAGCTCCTGGCGCAGTCCGGCCAGTTCCCGGCGGCATTTTTCCTGTAAATCAAGACTCCAGGAGGTTTGCTCTACGCCAATCGCCAGATCACTTTCCCGCACCTGCACTCGAAAGTAGTGTAGATCGCTGCCCTGATGCAGACGCCGATAATCCCGGTTCACATAGTTCTTTGGGGCTTCCATTTGCCTAAACAGCCGCCTCCCGAAGGTCAAAATGCAGCTGGATGGCCCGGGTCGGACAGCAATCCAGGCACATCCCACAGACTACGCAACGGGAATTATCAAAGGATACCTGCATGCTATCGCGGTCGATGTCCAGGGCCTGGGTGGGACAGAAAGACGCACAAGCTCCACACTGAATACAGATATCCTCTTGCCATACCACAGTTTCACTAAGCGGTTCCACTACCACTCCCAAACTGCGCAGGAAAGCTATTCCTTCCTGGTAACTTTCCCGGTTCCCTTCCAGTTCAACCACCAGGTAGCCTTCTTTTTGCGGATTAATGTCCGCTTTCAATATATTAAAAATCAGGTCGTAATTTTTCACCAGCCGGTAAATTATGGGCTGCTCTGACTGGGCTGCGGAAAAATAGCATACCACTCTATCCTTCATTACGAATCCCTCCTGTTTCTGCCATTCATTCCGTTGGGACTGCGCTCGGGAATAGATTTGAATTCAATATTGGCATCGGCTGAAGGAAGAGCGGCCACCGGCCTGGTCAGTTCAAACCGGCCCGAACGGATCCATTCTTTTAACAGGGCGGCAATTTTTCTGGCCCGGGGGTAGCTGGACTGGGGTGTAGTCACCACTTCCTTGCCATTAACGGTAATCTTGCCGCTTTTTAAATCGCGCACATTGGCATATCCCAGATCAATAGGTTTGGAATAGGGGTAGCCCTCAAAAAAGTCGACAATGGGGCAAAAGATGTCCTCGTCCCGGACCATGGTATAACGCAGAATTTCTTCATTAAGAATAGGAATGGGTATGCCAATTCCAACGGCCATGGTGGCACCGTAACCGATATAGCTCAGCCCCACCAGCCAGTCCGGGTCCATCTGTTTTAGATCACCGATAACCGCCAGGGTCCCTGCCGGGGTCATGGGCACTCCGTTCTCCCCGCGCAAAACGTTGGGGTGATGCTGGGTCCCATTCCAGGCCACGTAGCCTATGCCCCCGCCCAGGAATATCCTGGTACCCACCCCAATGGTCTTGTAATAGGGGTCGTTGAGCAGTGGACTAAGCTGCCCGGCGGTGGAATAACTGGCATTGCCCAGATTAGGTTTTAGTATGCCCATATAAGTATACAGGGTGCGATCACCCAGGTTTACGGCACAGTTATAATTCTGATAGGCGTTGCGCGGGTTGAAAAGAATAGCCTCATTCAGATCACCCAAGGTAATCACCGTATCCACTTTTTTATTAGGATAGCAGTCGGTTCCATAAGCCTCGGCTTCCAGGCGGATTTCCTTGCCTGCCACCAGATCATGTATAACATGGGAACCCCCGTAACTAAAACGTCCGGGATAGACCTTGTTTTCCGGGTCGGTAGCAGGAAGCTGTGCGGCACCGATATAGGCGTCTACAGCAGCGATGCCGGTGTAGGCTTCCACCCCGTTGAGATGGACCCGTTTCATCTTAATGCGCGGGCGGGAATGGCCAAAGTTTAAAAAGGCACCGGAGGAGCACATGGGTCCAAAAGTGCCGGTAGTAACAACATCCACCTGGCGAACCGCTTTTTCGTAGCCGATCTCCCCAACCACATCCATGATTTCTTCAGCGGTAACCACTACCGCCTCGCCCTTACGTATTTTTTCGTTGATTTCTTCGTAGGTTTTTTCGTATCCCATTTCGTGTCCCCCTTTACCCTAACAACTTTTGCGCCACCCGGACCGCTTCCCGGGCGTCCCGGGAGTAGGCGTCGGCTCCTATGCTTTGCGCATACTCCAGGGTTAATACTGCTCCCCCGACCATTGTTTTACAGGCCAGGCCCTTCTCCTTGAGCCCCGCAATAACCCTTTTCATTACCGGCATGGTAGTGGTCATTAGTGCACTCAGGCCCACTATATCGGCCTGTTCCTGTTCCGCTGTGGCGATAATTCGTTCAGTAGCAACATCCTTGCCCAGGTCAATGACCCGGAACCCGTAATTCTCCAGCAGCACGCAGACAATGTTCTTGCCGATATCATGTATATCCCCTTCCACAGTGGCCATGACAATCGTTCCCCGCTGAACCTGCTGACTGTCCTTTAAGCGCGGCCTTATAACGGTAAAGGCTCGCTTCATGGCCTCGGCAGCCATCATAAGCTGCGGCAGGAAAAAGACCTTCTGGTCATATAGCTCTCCGGCCTTCTCGATTCCAGGGATGAGTGCCTGATTTACCACCTCCAGAGGGTCGCGGGCCAATTCTTCCAGAGCTCGGTTTACCAATGTTTCGATGGCGTTGTGCTCCCCCTCCAGTACCATGGTTGCCAGCTGGCGATAAAGTGGATCCTCAATTTCTTTGTCTCCCTGGCCTTCTATTCCGGTGCCCTTTTCTTCCACCCCCCGCGCTGGGGATTCTCCTTCACCGGTAACAGCCGGCCGGGAAATGAGATCTGGGATATTACATTGCCGGCACACCGCATGGCGCAGCCCGGCTTTTTCTCCGGCAGAGGCTTGCCATTCCCGGTAGCGGGTAATGAATTGGGAACAGGCCGGATCCCGGTTTAGCAGCACGGCCGCCCCCCGGGTTGCATCCATCATACGCTCGTCAAAGGGATTAACAATAGGCAGGTCCACCCCGGCTGCCCAGGCCATGGCCAGATAAGTAGAGTTTAGAATCTCCCGGGCGGGCAAGCCGTGGGAAACATTGCTGACCCCAAGTACTGTGCCCACTCCCAGTTCACCCTTCACTGTTCGTAAGGCCTCCAGGGTCTCCATGACCTGGGACTGTTCGGCACTGGCCGTCTTTACCAGGCAATCGATATAGATGTCTTCCTCACGCAAGCCTGCCTCCAATGCCCGGCGCTTAATGCGGCGAGCAACCTCCACGCGCCCGGCAGCGTGTTCAGGTATCCCCTGTTCATCCAGGCAAAGGCCTAATACCGCTGCGCCATATTTCCTGGCCAGCGGCAACACCGCCTCCAGATTTTTGGCTTCTCCCGTGGTCGAGTTTATGAGAGGTCTGCCCACGAAATTTTTAAGTCCTTCTTCCAGGGCTTCGACGTTAGTGCTGTCCAGGGATAAGGGAACATCAACCGCTGCCTGTATTTCTGTAACGGCTCTGGCCATAGCCCTGGCTTCGTCAATTCCCGGCACGCCCATATTAACATCCAGAACCGGGGCTCCGGCAGCAACCTGCCGGCGGGCCTCATCCACCACCATCTGCATACGCCCTTCGCGAATATCCTCCGCCAGCTTTTTCCGGGCGGTGGGGTTAATGCGTTCACCGATAAAGGCCAGCGGGTGATCTGGTCCAAGGATTATATGCTGGCTGCGTGACGCCAGGGCAAACCATTTCTGCTTTTCCCGCCTGCCCGGGGGAAGCCCGCGCAGGGTATCGGCAATGGCCTTAATGTGGCGGGGGGTGCTGCCGCAGCAGCCTCCGATAATGGCTGCTCCAGCCTCGCGGAGTCCCAGGGCATATTCCGCCATTTCCTCCGGGCTGTCGGGGAAAACGGTTTGGCCATCCACCAGGGTAGGTAGACCGGCATTCGGCTCAACAGAAAGAAAAACGCTGGCCAGGCGGCTCATCTCGGCAATAACCGGGATGAGTTCCCGCCCTCCCCCGGAACAGTTGGCGCCAATGGCCAACGGCTGCAGCGCTTCCAGGATAATCAGAGCAGTGCTGGGATCGGTTCCCATCATGGTCCGTCCGCCACTCTCAAAGCTCATATGAACAATAACCGGCAGCCGTGAATTGGATAGGGCTGCTATAGCTGCTACCCGGGCTTCCCCTACATCAGTCATGGTTTCGATGGAAATCAGATCGGCACCAGCTTTTTCACAGGCCACAATCTGTTCGCTAAATACCTGGTAAAGATCATCGAACCCCACATCTCCCATAGGCCGCAGCAAACGCCCACTGGGGCCGATGGAGGCCGCTACCAGCGCCTTGCCCCGGGCGGCACTTTTGGCGATACGTACTGCTTGTGCATTTATATCCCCCACCCGGTCAGCCAGACCATACTCGGCTAGCTTATAGCGGTTTCCTCCAAAGGTGTTGGTTTCAATAATATCAGCACCGGCGTCGACGTATTGGCGGTGTATATCCGCCAATATTTCGGCATGGTTGACGCCGAATAGTTCCGGGCACTCCCCGGGCCCCATGCCCTTCTCCTGCAGCATGGTCCCCATGGCGCCATCCAGGATAAACACCTTTTCTTTTAAAAGCCCCTGTAAATCAACGCCCATTCTGTCAACACTCCCCATGGTCTTAATCTAACAAAAAACCCCTCCATAACCAGAGGGGTCTTTTTCCTTCCCTCTCATCTGCCAGGCTGAACCTGCAGGAATTGGCACCATACCTCATGGGCGGTTGCCGGGTTTCATCGGGCCAGTCCCTCCACCTCTCTGGATAAGAGTCTATTTGCACTTTTTCGGTTGTTTCCAGCTCAATGGCTTACGCCATTTTCCCCCTGAACAGACTGTGTTTCCGTGCTTCCCGCCTCGTCTCCCACTGATGTGCTCTTGGCCTCCATGGCACCGGAGTATCCTGTCTCATCTTCGGATGGGCTTATATCAGGCTTATCAGGAAGATGTACAACAGGAACCGGGGACGGATCAGGACGCATCACGTCTTCAAATTCCTTACGAACGCCAGATGTCGCCTTCTTAAACTCCTGGGTTGCCTTGCCCAGTGAGCGGGCTACATCGGGAAGCTTGCCGGGGCCCACCACAATCAATGCAATAGCTAAAATAAGTATGAGTTCCCAGGGACCAATATTACCTATAAAGCCAAACAATCTGACCCCTCCCTCTCCCTCAAAAAGACATTTGCAAGGACGCACCGTCTTTGTCCATTTTACTTTTCTTTATAGTGATACGCAATGGTTTTGGCCACTCAAGTGCAAAGAAAAAGACCAGTACGAATACTGGTCCTGCTCCTGGGTAAAAAAGTTAGCAAGTCATAATCTAACGAATCGTAGTGGGAACAAAGGCATCAATGATGCCAATTACCAGAGCCGCCAGCAAGCTCCCCAGAAGGGATACGGACAGATAGCTGGGCACTATAAACTGGGCTACATAAATGACCACCGCCGCAGTTATAAATCCGACCAGTCCCCGGGAACGAGGAGAGACCTTCTCACCCAGCACCAGTTCCACCAAATAGCCCAGTACGGATATAACTAACGCAGCAATCAGTGCTCCGACAAACCCGGAAACGGTAATACCGGGCAGCAGATAACCAACGAGCATTAAAACCAGAGCGGAAACCACAAAGCGAACAATCGCACCAATCATGTAATATCTCCCTTCCTCGGTGAAGTTTCTCTCTTTAGGATGGCACCGGGGAAGAAAAACTATTCCGCAAACATCAGAAAAAACCAATTTGCAAAGCTCTGGGGCTAACGTCTGTCCATCGATAACCAGCAACACAAGGTTCCGAAATCAAGTGCCCCAGTATTTTCGGTCCAGACTGCGGTATTGCAAGGCTTCAGCCAGGTGAGGGAGTTGAATGCTCTCGACCTGCTCCAGGTCGGCAATGGTGCGGGCTACTTTGAGCACCCGGTCGTAGGAGCGGGCGCTAAAGTTCAGGCGGTCGAAGGCGTTCTTCATTAATTCCTGAGAAGCTTCGTCCAGGCGGCAATATTTGCGTACATCTGCAGGACGCATTTGCGAATTCAGGCTGATTTTGCTGCGGGAGAAACGTTTTTTTTGTATACTACGGGCTGCCTTAATCCTTTCCCGCATGGTGGCAGAGTCTTCGCCGTTGCTCTTGCCTTGTAGTTCCTCCAGGCGCACCCGCGCTACCTCCACATGCAGATCCATGCGATCCAGCAGGGGTCCGCTGATACGGGAGAGATAGCGCTGGATCTGCACCGGGGTACAGGTGCATTCAACATCAGAGCCATAAAAACCACAAGGGCAGGGATTCATACTGGCGATCAAAGAAAAATTGGCGGGATAAGTATGGGTAGCCTGGGCGCGGGCTACGGTTACAATTCGATCTTCCAGGGGCTGACGCAGGGCTTCCAGCACGTCCCGGCTGAATTCGGGGAACTCATCCAGGAAAAGTACTCCGTTCTGAGCCAGGCTGATTTCCCCGGGACGGGGGATGCGTCCCCCGCCGATAATGCTGGCAGCTGAAGCGTTTTTATGGGGAGCGCGGAAAGGCCTGGTGTCCACCAGGGGATAATCCTGGTTCAAAAGACCGGCTACCGAGTATATGCGGGTGGTTTCCAGTACTTCTTCTCGCGTCATTTCCGGTAAAATGCCCGGAACCCGACGAGCCAGCATAGTCTTGCCCCCACCGGGCGGACCGATCAAAAGTATGTTGTGCAGGCCGGCGGCAGCCACCTGCAGAGCACGTTTGGCCATTTCCTGCCCCTTCACATCAGCAAAGTCAGGAATCTCATGGGGCTCCTGCCGGGATGGGACTTCGTCGGCCCGGAAGAGATCGTTGCTTCCTTCCAGAAATCCGCAAACCTCGCGCAGGTTTTCTGCAGTATAGGAATATAGTTCCCGCACCAGGCCTGCCTCCTGGCTGTTGCCAGCTGGAATCACAAAAAAGCATTCCCCATCCTGCTGCACCAGTTCCAGAGCCATGGGTAAGACCCCTGGTATCCGGCGCAGGCTTCCATCCAGAGATAGCTCGGCGGCAAAATAGTATGCACCGCTCCGCCGCCACTCCAGTTGTTCAGTGGCCAGCAAGATCCCCAGGGCAATAGCCAGGTCAAAATGGCTGCCTTCCTTTTTAACATCAGCCGGAGCCAGGTTGATAATGATTTTGCGATTGGGATATTCAAATCCCGAATTCTTTAAAGCCGAGCGCACCCGTTCCCGCGATTCTTTGACGGCGGCCTGGGCCAGGCCAACCAGATCAAATGAAGGAAGCCCATTTTGTATATCTACTTCTACTTGTACCGGTTGTGCATCAATGCCATTGATCACCAGAGTCTTGACAATTGCCAACATTCGTTTGCATCCACCTTGTTTTTTCCTCATTTGATTTCTACTTCCAGGAGAGGGATCCCTTTATTGCAAGAAGATGTTATAAAACTCTTTTGCGGGCTTTCGCCCCCCGCTTGCCAGAGTACGGCAGCTATATCGGCGGGCATTAATTATATTGCAGGCTACCCGGTTTCGAATGGTATTTGGCAGGCAAATGTATAGCGGATCGTTGCGAAAAGTCAGGCCGGAACCGGCCTTTAGAATGTGGTCTGGTTTAGTGGTGCAGTAGTGGGGGGCACTTCGTTCGGGGCGATTCTTAATCCCAGAACCCTGGCGCGGCCGAACTTGTCTACCGCTACCCGCACGCTTACCTGTTCCGGTCCCAGGCGTTCATATTTTATAGCTTCCCCTTCGGGAGTATAGTAGCTTTCAATGCCATAGCGCACCCGCAAATTAAGAGTATCGGTTCGGCCCTGCCAGTCCCAGTGGCTTACACCCTCAACACGACCGGTTATATAGAGTTTATCCCCCATGTCCCGCCGGTTTTTACTGACCTTGACCGCCTGCCAGTATTCACCTTTGCGAGCCAGTTCTACATACACTTTATCACCCCGGCGATAAAAATTGGCTGCCTCACTCCCCTTTGTATATCCGGGATGCTCCATTTCATCCAGCTCCAAATTGGAGATACCGTAACGCAGATCCACATATTCGCCGCTAAACAGACTGTAGGGATCCACCGGGACAATCTCCAACCGGATTTCCTTTCCCCACCAGACAGTACTCTGGTTCAAACCAATCATGGCGATGAGGAACAAAACTTGAACCAGTACCGCCAGATAAAAGATTTTGGGGCTTACGGTTGTGCTCTCAAGCTTCATGGTTATCGCTCCAGCCGCTGGTAATTATAGTTTTCTGCCGGTTCATCAATATCCCCAGCAAAATTAGCAATATACCGCCTACGATAAAAAACAGGCTGCGTTCGATATAGAGGGTTCCAAAATCAAAGTAGCCTTTAATTACGGTAATATAGAAAAACACCAGACCGGTGTTAAGAACCAGGCGGCTCTTTAACCTGGTTCCCTGCATAATAACGGCCACTGCTGCCAGGAACAGCATTATATAGCCTGTCAATACATGAAAAAACGGCCTGCTCATAAACAAGTAAGTTAACACCAGGCCATTGATAACCATTACGGCCAGGACCTCCCGGCGCATATAATGAAAACGCGGTGCAAAAAGCAACAGCAGACTGATAGCCGCAAATATGAGCAAGGGAACCATATAGAGGGATAGTATCTGCTCTGACCTTGGAGAAACCACCATTAAGTAGAGGTAGTCGTAAAATGACAACAGCAGGATGCTGCCCAGCCCCAGCAGCAAGCCAGTAAAGCTATAGAGCCCGGCAAACCGTTCTTCTGGATCCAATCCCCGTAAAAACAAGGCTGAACCCAGCAGCACCAGCACAGGGAGTAAGACTTCTTCCCCCGGCGCAGCTATAGTCGCTATCACGATCACAACCAGCATGACCAGGCATAATTGCAGCGCCACCGGACTGCGCAGGTAATAGGATAATGGAAAGGCCAGTACAAAGAGCAGGATAAGATGAAGCCAGGGTTGCAGTTCCCAGGTTTGACTCCAGTCACTACCAGTCCAGATAAGAAGCAAGACAACTCCCAGAATCAAAAGGGGCTTTTCCCGGGTAATCCAGGCCATAAGCAAGACCCCCAGACTCCAGGCTACAATTCCGTTAGGGAAGTAAGCATTGATATGATAAATCTGCGCGATAAGAAAGATGGCAGCTCCGAAAAGGATCCCGGCCAAAAGCAAAAGAACCGAGCCCAGCCACGCCGGTCCGGACCGGAAGCGGCATTTATAGCCAAAGTGCTGGCAGCTAACCAGGGAACCAAAAATCAGGGTTAACTTGACCCAGACCGGAATCGCCTGCCAATTGGCAGCAAAGAAAAGAATAACCCCTACTCCTAATAGCAGGGCTCCCAAGAGCGGCAGCAGGTTCCCTATTAGCCCTTCCTCCTGGGGATAGAGCTCCAGTAGCTGCTGGGCCTGATCAGCGTGAATCAGCCCATCGTTTTCCCAGGCGTGGATTTCTTTTCTTAGCCAGCGGTTTTTGCTAATACTATCCTCTCCCACCATTGGTTACCATAAGTATACTATAAAAATCCCATAAAAATATATGGTAACTTCGGGATCGCAAATTAATTCGCCTTTATTCCCTTTTTTTCTTCATAAGGTTAGAATGAGTATAGATTGGGATATATTTTGTAAGGCTAGAGAGAGAAAGGAGCTGACAGCTGTGTCTACAGGCAAGATTTTTGTCCGGGAACGGCGCAAAGTGGGAGAAGGGGAAAAGAAACCCCGTTTTTCCGTAATTGGAGTAGCAGGAACTGATTTAAAGATTTTTGCCAAACATGTCCGCAAAATGGAAGTGGAGCAGATTGCCAAGGAAATAGGTGCCCAGGTGGTTATCCTGGAAGCTGGTCAGGATGATGACGACCTTGACCTTGATGACTAAAGGGGTGCATGATGGCATTAATTCGCGAAAAAGATTCACGTAGACTGCACATAAAGAGCAAACTGATGGGAGAGTCTCTGGTGGGAAAGACGTTTCTGGAAAGTCTGGAATACGGCGACACTTTCCGGCTGTTCCCCCACGCCAATGTATTAAAGGTAGGGGGACAAAGCATCACTGATATGGGTGCTAAAGCGGTTCTCCCGGTGGTTGAAGAGATTGTTGCCAACACCCCCAGGCATAAGATGGTGGTTTCTACCGGGGGCGGAACCCGTTCCCGCCATGTCTATGCTATTGCTATGGAATTGGGGATGCCCACCGGGATTATCTCCAAACTGGGACAAAGCGTGTCGGAACAGAATGCTTTGATGATTTCTTCGCTTCTGGCACCCCATGGAGGGGTCAAGGTAGGTCATGATGATATTCCCAAATTAGGAGCCTATTTTGCTCAGGGCTGTATTCCGGTGATACATGGGATGCCCCCTTATGGTTACTGGGAGCATCTGCCCCGACAGGGACGCATCCCACCTAACCGTACCGACTTGGGGGCCTTTCTTCTGGCAGAGGTAATCGGTGCCCGCAAATGTATCTATGTTAAGGACGAGGATGGCCTTTATACCGACAATCCCAAAAACAATCCTGAAGCAGAGTTTATTCCCCGCATAGGTGCACGGGAACTGATGGAACGTAACCTGGAGGACCTTATTGTGGAGCGTTCTGTTTTGGAAATGCTGCTTAACTCACAAAACATTAGCGAAATTCAAATCATCAACGGCCTCAAGCCCGGGAATATAACCAAGGCACTTGATGGCGAACACGTGGGAACCATTATTTTCAATGACCAACGTTAATCCAGTCTGGCAGGGTGTCGACTTTATCGACACCCTGAGCAGCCTGTTCGCGCAGGCTGCTTTTTGCTTTGTCCAATAATTCGTTCTATAACCAGGAAGAGGTTTTGCGGAAATCCCTAGGTTAATGTAGAATATAGGAGGTCAAGAAACAAATGCATATCTCCGAGTCTTTGGGCCTAAGGCTTTAGCTAGGGTCAGAAGGCCGAAAGGGTATGCCGGGAAACTGGCATGCCTCCCAGCGTGGAAAGGAGAGCTCGATCAGAGCATATAAACGGACTACTTTCCTGGTCCGTTTTTTTTTGGGGATACATAAACTTGTGCCGCTCCTTTTGCACTGGGCTGGTAACCCGGCGGCATTTTAATTAATCGAGGTGCTCAACCGGGTTTTTCTGGTTTATAAAGCATTCGTCAACTGCGGCGCGTGCAAAGGGATTACATACCTGGAAAAGGAGGAGAGATTTTTGTTTGGCTATGCCTGGAAAAAATGGTTATTGGCCCTTATATTAATTCCCGCCCTGCTCCTGGGCACACCCGCGCTGGCAGGTGACGGAGACGGCTCCGGCGGAGGGCATGACCAGCCCTTGCTGCTGCTTTCTTCACAGCCGGCTGGCGGAGCCCGGGAAATTGCTCCCCCCGACAATATCCAGTTGCATTTTAATAAGAATGTTATTTATCTTGGCATCAGGGAAAAAAACCAGCGGTGTTTTGCTCTCTTTGAAGGAAATAACCCGGTCGCCATTTCCGTGGTAATGGCTGACGACCAGCTTGAATTTGAAAAGCGTCGTGACATTACGGTCCAGCCCCAGGCTCCGCTGCAAGCCGGAAAAACTTATACACTGCGCATTTCCGGGGATCTGGAAGCAAAAAGCGGGGCTACCCTGGGCAAGGACGTGACGATTCAGTTCACCACGGCCGCAGACACCAGGGGTGAAGGGAAAACCAGCAGTGAAGGCAGCCATTCTGCTGACACCACATCCCTTCCCGATTCAACCAGCGGTTCTCCGTCAGGAAAAGAAGCTCCAGCCATTGCTCTGGACGGAGCCAACCGTACTGATTCTTCGCCGGTTGACGAAAACGGAAAACCAGTACCAGATCAGCAAGATAAGGCGGGGTTTAAAGGTGCTAATCCGGAAAAGAGTACTTCTTCCAGCCAGCTTCCCCTCTCAGACCGGCTCGGCCCGATAATTATCGGCGCGGTAGGCGGAGCCTTGGCTGGCTGGTTGTTCCTGCGCTGGAAACGGGGCCGGCAATAGATTGCCCTCCCGGGAGGATGTGTTGACCACGAGAAAAAAAGTAATCCTTTACACCTTATTCATTATTGCACCGCTATTATTTATTTTTGCTTCCTTGTTTCTGGGTAGGTATCCCCTGCCCCTGCCGCTGGTCATCCAGGTGCTGGTCAGTAAACTGGGTATAGCTGCTTACAACCTGCCCGATACTTACGAAGCACTTGTCTGGCAGATAAGACTGCCCCGAGCTTTGCTGGGAGCTCTGGTAGGGGGATGTCTGGCCGTAAGCGGCGCAGCTTTCCAGGGACTTTTCCGCAATCCTTTGGTCAGTTCCGGGATCCTGGGAGTAAGCTCCGGGGCCGGCTTCGGTGCCGCCCTGGCCATTATCCTTTTTCATAGTGTGACCCCGGCCACCTATATCTTTGCTTTTGCTTTCGGGATGGTAGCCGTACTGCTCAGCTACCTAATCGGACGGGTTTACAACACTACCCCAACGGTGATGCTGGTCCTGGGCGGTGTGATTGTATCTTCGGTATTTTCTGCGCTGATATCTTTTGCCAAATATGTCGCCGACCCCTACCGGGAATTACCGGCCATAGTCTTCTGGTTGATGGGGAGCCTCGCCAATGCTTCCTATCACGACATTGCCATTGCCGGGATTCCCATGGGAATAGGCATTGCCGGACTGATGCTGATCCGCTGGCGAATCAACGTTCTTTCCATGGGTGATCGGGAAGCCCACACTCTAGGGGTTAATCTGGCTGTGGACAAAGGGCTGGTCATTATCTGTGCTACTCTGGCTACCGCCGGAGCAGTCTGCGTGAGTGGGGTTATTGGCTGGGTGGGCCTGGTCATTCCCCACATCTGCCGGATGTTGGTGGGAAATGACAACCGGGTGCTTATCCCGGCCAGCCTCTCCCTGGGGGCCTGTTTTTTGGTGCTAATCGACAACATCGGGCGAATCATTACCGGGTCAGAGATGCCTCTGGGTATCCTCACCGCTCTGGTGGGAGGCCCCTTCTTTGTTTGGTTATTGAAAAGAACCCGGGCGGGAGGTTGGTAGCAATGAAATTATTGGAGCTTGACCATGCGGAATTCGCCTATGAGCACCAGCCTTATCCCGTCTTCCGGAATATATCCTTTTCCATGGGGCCCGGGGAAATCTTTTGCCTGCTGGGCCCCAACGGTTGTGGCAAGACCACCTTGTTGGATTGCATCCTGGGCATTCATCATACCTGGCAAGGGAAAGTACTGGTGGCTGGCCATGATTCGCGCCAGCTGCGCGCCGGGCAAATGGCCCGCTATCTGGCCTACGTCCCCCAGAGTCATGAAAAGACCTTCCCTTATACAGTCCTGGATATCGTGAAGATGGGACGTACTGTTTACACGGGGCGTTTTTCAGCTCCCCGTGAAGAGGATGAAGCCATTGCCCGAGAGGCCCTGGATGCAGTCGGCCTTATGCGCCTGGCTGACCGACCCTATACACAGATAAGTGGCGGGGAGGGCCAACTGGTCATGATTGCCCGGGCCCTGGCTCAAAAAACCCCGGTGATCGTAATGGACGAACCTACGGCCCATCTGGACTTTAAGCATGAAATGGTAGTTTTGGAAACCATGGTTCGTATGGTCAGAGATAATGGACTTTCCATTCTCATGGCCACCCATTTCCCCAACCACGCTTTTTATTTTGAAAACAAAGGACTCAAGGTAAGTGTGGCATTGATGCATGAAAAAGAGTTTCTGGAAACAGGTTCACCTTCCCAGGTTTTGAACGAAGCAAACATTAATACCCTATATGGTATTGAGGCCCGTCTTATCACCTGTCGGATAGATGAGGGCAATCTCATACGCCAGTTGGTACCCATTGGTGCCCGGGCCAGTGTTCAGGGAGGAATTAGACGATGAAAAAGAACTGGAGAATTAGTATTCTCATTCTGGTAGTACTGGCCTTGGCAGTCGGCATCGCTTATGCGACCTGGATAAAACCGAACCACATAGCCGACCCATCCCGCCTGAAAGAGCAGCAAAAGACCATTACTGTCACTGATACCCTGGGACGAAAAGTGGAAATCCCCGCCCAGGTGGAACGTATCGCCTGTTTGTATGCTTTTACCGGCCACGTAGCCACCATGCTGGGGCAGGGTGAAAAGATTGTGGCCGTACCCGACGGTCTGCGCCGGGATGTCCTGTTAAATATAATATGCCCCCAGATCGGCAAGGCCTCGGTGCCCGTCTTGCAGGGCTCGATTAATATTGAAGAATTACTTCGGGTAGATCCGGATGTAGTTTTCATCAAGCGGGAAACCGGGTTAAATCCTGCGGAAACAGCCAAATTAGACAAGTTTGCTATTCCCTATCTGGTCATTGATTACCCGAATATTGGGGAGCAGCAAAAGGCTATTGATATAATGGGCCAGGCACTGGGCACCAGCGAAAAGGCGCGGGAATATAACAATTACTATCGTCAGAGTATGGATATGGTCACCCAAAACCTAAAAGATATTCCGCCTGAACAGCGTATTCGGGTTTACCATGCTGTCAACGAGGCCACCCGTACGGATACACCGGACAGTCTGCCCGCAGAGTGGACCGCCTGTGCCGGAGCCATAAATGTTTCCGTCGACCAGCCCTTGCGGCTGCTGGAAGGAAAACACTTTGCCAGCCTGGAGCAAATCCTGCTGTGGGATCCGGAAGTAATCCTGGCCAACGAACCCGGAGTAAGGGACTATTTACTGGAGAACCCGCAGTGGTCTTCCCTGCAGGCAGTCAAAAATAAAAGGGTCTACCAGATGCCGATAGGCATCTCGCGCTGGGGTCACCCCGGAGGACTGGAGACACCTTTGGCCACTATGTGGACCGCCCGGCTGCTGTATCCGGAACACATGACTAATCTGGATATGAAAAAAGAAACCCGTGAGTTCTATATCCGCTTTTTCGATTATCAGGTCTCTGATGAGCTCCTGGAAAATATTCTAACCGGGAGTGACATGCGCGGGAAAAAGGGCACTGCTTGATCAACTAATAGCCAATCAAGGAGCTTGGGGCCGTTTCTCCCCAACCGTCTCTTGATTTCCAACGCATACAACCAAGGAAAGAGGAGGAAGCACCTATGCATGTACTGCTCTCTATCGATGATACCGACAACCTGGAATGCGGATTCGGCACCGGTAAACTGGCGGCACAGATTTCCCAAACCATTGAGGAAAGAAGCTGGGGTTCTTGCCAGCCCATTTCCCGGCACCAGTTGCTGGTTCATCCCGATGTCCCCTACACCTCACACAACAGCGCCATGTGCTTTGCCGTTAACATCGCAACTGATTATTTGCAGCAAATTATAAGCTTTGCCGGTGATTTTCTAACAGACCATAGCGCCACCGGTTCAGACCCGGGACTCTGTGTGGTTGAGGTGGAAAAGCTGGCCGCCCCGGGCCGCTTGATCGACTTTGGCTACCGGGCCAAAAGAGAAGTATTGTGCAAGGACGACGCCTACCGTCTGGCCAGCGAGCTTAAAGTCCACCTGTCCGAATATGGAGGCACCGGCCAAGGCGTAGTAGGTGCCCTGGCGGGTACCGGTCTGCGCCTGGGCGGAAATGACGGGCGTTTTCGCGGCAAACTCCCCCTGGGCTCCCCGGGAGAGGTTCTATCAGTCAAACAGCTGCTGGACCACCCCCTGATTGACCGGGTAGAAGCCCTGCACAGCGGTCAGCTCCTGGAAGAGAATGATCAGGTCACCCTGGGGGAAAAAGTTAAGACTATTCTTCGCGACCACCAGGCGGTGTTGCTGGTCAACCCCCGGCAAAAGGGCGGCTGGGAAACCTGCCCCAAGGAGCAGTTGAAAATCTTTTAAGTCAGAAGCAGTCAAGGGAACGGTTCTTGACTCGGTTTGACAATGGGCGAAAACTATCAAATAATGATATAGACATTGGTGAAAAAGAGGAGATTTTGTGAAAGATAAACAATTTGCAGTCATCGGCATGGGGCGCTTTGGTTCCAGCCTGACCCGGGAACTGACCCGCATGGGCTACGAAGTTCTAGCCATCGATGAAGATGAAGAGAAAGTCAGCAATGCTGCTGAATATGCCACCCATGCCGTACAAGCCGATTCCATGGACATAAACACCCTCAAGGCTCTGGGGATAAGGAACTTTGACGTGGTAGTGGTAGCCATCGGTGAGAACGTGCAGGCCAATATTCTCACTACCATTCTCCTTAAGGAGATGGGGGTGAAAAAGGTACTGGCCAAGGCACAAAACGAACTGCACGGGAAGGTCCTGGAGAAAATCGGTACTGAGCTGGTTGTCTACCCGGAACGGGATATGGCCATTAAGATAGCTCGTTCGCTGACTTCCACAAGCCTGCTGGAGCAAATCAGTCTTTCCCCGGATTACGCCATTGCAGAATTCATTGCCCAGCCAGAGTTTGTTAATAAAACCCTGGTGGAAAGTGGCATCCGCAAAAGATACAAGGTTAATATCCTGGCTATTCGCCGGGGAGATGAGATCATCGTCGCTCCCCCTCCGGAATCCAGAATAATGGAGGGGGATATTCTGGTAGCCCTGGGTAGAAATGAAGACCTGGAACGCTTTAGCCAGATTGGCGAATAGTGTTGCACGGGGACGTTCCCATTTGCATCCTTGCGGGGGGGCACTCTCGCCCCATCCAGGGGGCTCGCCCCCTTACGCTGCTTCGCCTTCGCAGGGTGTTCCTACCATGCTCCGTCAACAACTCCTGAATATTTATACATCCAAATAGGGGTTTTTCAGTGGTTTCAGAACGTCCCCGTGTAACGCCCAATAAGTTAAGGCACATAGTGCCCCAGGACAATTTTTAGCTGTCCGTCACCGCCGATGATAAAGTCATAATAAAAGTCCTTGTGTTCAGGATAATTCTTTAAAAAAACCCTATCCAGCAGCGGCATCTCATAAATCCCACAGGTATTGTGATGGGGTGCTGTCAGCGGGGCAATATGTACTCCCCCAGCCAATGCATAGGTTTTCGTCTGATTTAAATCTTCGATACGAAATCCATTGGGGCTGTTATCCCCCAGGCCGTCAGGTATGAATTTCATGGTCTTGACATGGACCGCCACAGGATTCCCGTCTTCCATCTTAAAACCAGTAATCTGACCGAAAACCTTGGCACCGCCCTGCGCTATATATGTTTCGGCAGTAGTTTGCAAATCAACTACATTATAGGGGCCATCGGTGAACTTGAAACTATTCACCATTTTTCCCCTGGTCTCCAGGTCGGTGTTTTCCGGATCAAGAGTAATCCGTACTTTACGGAATGTCTGCTCATTCCCTAAATACTTTTGATAGGTTTTGTCACTATAGCTTTCCTGGCTGTGGAATGGTATTAATTCAATTATCCCCACTTGCCTATCACCAGCAAATATCCCCCAGCAGGGCGGAAAGCCTTCCAATGCTTTCATTTCCCAACCAACCGGAACTTCCACCGTAAAGAAACTGGTGCCTTTTACCTTAAATCCCGCATTTGCCGCCACTGGTTCCCGTTTTCCCAAAAGGGAGATACTACGGCATACATCAGAAATTTGGTCATTCATGGTCTGGTATTCATTACCCAGCCTTTCATCATCCACAGGATACTGTACATCAGATGGCATACGGGAAAAATACGTGAATCCATTCCCTTGCAGAATTATTTGTTGCCCCACAGGTGCCTGCAACATGTCTTCGGCAGTAATCAATTCCCCAATCTGCCGTTCTATGGTTAAAAGCCTTCCCGCTCCGTTATATTTTTCGTGTATCTCCCGGTTAAAAATATCAATACTGTTTTCTGTTTCCTCAATAGTGTACTTATTATCCCAATCTTTCGGAATTTTCAAGGAGAAGCCCAATGCTTCATTTTTGTAGGTGACTGCATTAACCGGATTAGCCATAAGTCCCACGGAAACTGCAACGGCAGCTGCCGCAAGCAAAACGACGGTCCAAAAGGCCGGTTTTCTATAATTAAGTACATTCTTTATTCTGGATTTGACATTGCTCTCACCAAAGGCCAGGGGGCTTAAAAGAGCATTTTGTTTTACAGAGAGTGCAAGCAGCAAACTGGAGTACCTGGCCCGGATATCTTCACTTGATTGCTTCATAATACTCTCATCACACGACATTTCCATATCCTTTATCATAAGAAAATATGAAACCCATACCAGCGGATTAAACCAGTGCAAAGCAAGCGCCAGAAATGCCAAGGGCTTAATCAAATAGTCATAACGCTTAATATGTGTCTGCTCGTGTTTTACGATATAATCCAGTTCATCTCCAGTAAGGCCGGTCGGAATATAGATTCTCGGTTTGAACAATCCGAGGACAAAGGCAGTCTGAATGCGATCCGTTTCCCAAATATTATCTCCAACCAGCGTAGCAACGGAGAGCCTGCGCTTTAATCTCAAATAGGAAAACAGACTGTAGAACAACAGCAACATGATTCCGGCCACCCATATTAATGAACCGATTTCAATGGCCAGGCCCATGGGATTTACACTGGCGGCAGGAGAAACCGGTGGCAGAGATGATTGAACCGACTGATTCACTGTATGGTCAACTATGGTTATGCCGCTCGATATAGCGGGCTCTTGAGTATGTACAATATTCTGGGGAATGGCATCGGTTCTGCCCGGAATCAAGCTCAGAGAGCTCTCAAATGTAAAGGGGCACAAGAGACGAAAAAAGACCACCGCCCACAGAGCATAGGCAAATACCTTGGGGGCTTTTTTAAGCAACCAGCGTACAATTATAACGGCTAAAGCTACATAGCTGGCGGTGAGACTCATATTCAATATCGTTATAAAGCAGCTGCTCATTTGGTCGCCTCCTCTATCATTTTCTTCAATTCCTCGGCCTCCCGTTTGGATAGCTTCTTATCCTGCAGGAATGTGGCCAGGAAAGCTGGCAGAGAGTTGTCAAAGGTCTTTTCCAACAGCACCTTGCTTTCGTACTGCTGCACCTTCTCGCGCGAAATCAATGCCACCACCGTAGCATTTTCGTTCTTTAAAATACCACGCCCGGACAACTTTCTTATCATGGTGTAAGTTGTAGATTTTTTCCACCCCAGTCTTTGGAGACAGACTTTGGTTAATTCGGTAGAATTGATTGGTTCAAGTTCCCAGATGATATCAAGCAGTTTATACTCCGCATCAAACAGCTTAAACTCTTCCATAATAAACCTCCATGCTTTATCGCAATAAACCTTTGCGCCAAGTTTATCATGATAAACCCATCCTGGCAAGTGCTACCTGGATAATTCCCGCAGGAGCGCCCGGGTTTCCGCAGTGGCGATGCCGGTTACTTCCAGCATTTGATCAGCCTGAAACTCTGCCACCACATCTCTGGTTTGCCCGTCATACACCTTGTTTGCCCGGCAATTATAGCCCAGCGCGATAAGCTGCCGCTTCATTTCCAGGACATCATCGCCGGTAAACCCTTCTTTCAAAAAGGGTATTTCAAAGGATTCAGCCATCGACTTCAAGTGCCGCAATCTTTCATCAATGTTTTCCGGGGTAACCTTATATGCCCCGGTCTTAATCCCATCACATATTAAATCTCCGCCTGGCGGTGCATAATGCACCCTATCCTTATAATTGTCAAGGTTGGTGACAAAGCCTTCCAGGTCGCTGAACATGTGGATCTCAGCGTTGTCATATTTTAATATACTGAGCATGATATCTTTATGGATGGCCAAATAATCATCTACCGTACCCTCGCAGACCAGGTCATAGGTGTTGAGAATGCTTATGCAGGGAACAATAAACACAAATTTTATCTCAGGATTCTCTTCCAGGAAGGGAATGACATTCTGCTCAATATTTTTATTAGCTTTTGTCTGATAATCAATCACAGAACTCTTATCAGCCACCTTGCCATGGCGGACGTAAAGGCTGCGGGCAACAGCCAGGGTACTGTATATACTGGTGCTCTGACTCCTGTCCACCTCAAACACCGTTTTCGCGGGAGTCTTATTCTGCCTCGTATCATTTTCCGGCTTAATTTGATCGCCTAACCAGCTAGCCAGTATATAGGCGGTCATTTTCGATACGTCCTTATTTAAAACATATTTAACATCATCGATTGGATTGGAGTTATAGAGATATAACGGGATGTCCCCCTCATACTCCATGTGCAAATGGGGAAAGTTTAACTCGTAATAGATGGTTTGCAGCTGGTTCCTTTCCAGGGATTCCCGGAGAAACAGGCTATAAATGTTGGGTCTGCCCGCTGATTTGCTCAATGAGATAACCCTGAGCCCGGACTGTTCACCCAGTTTATCGCTGGAAATAAAGTTCGATAACGACGAACCGACGATCACCGCCTCGGCGGGAGTATTTTTGGCGCGGCCAATCAGCCAATACATAGCGTATTCCTGGGTGTATTTATAGTAAGGCTTCATTCCGGAAAGCGGTGAGTGATACTGCATAAACGGATCAACGATAATGTTTAGCATCATCAGTGCCAAAAGGCATACGGATGTAGCCCCCAAAACAAAAGCGACCCATCTTTTTTTGTTCATCACGGACACCCCTTAAAATGCCTGGTAGATGAAAGTCGAAATCGATGACATGGACAATACTGAGCACACCAGCAGAACCACGGTGAATACGGCGTTCACCACCGTGGGTTTAAACTCGATTTCCTGTAAATTCCTGAACAAAAAGATAATGATAAAGGTGAAAGCCAAGAACAACATCATATCAAGTCCGTTGACCCAGGCACTGGAGTTTGCCACCTGAAGCAGGCTTTCCAGCCCGGTGATTACCGGAAGCTCGAAACATTCCAACAGGGTTTGCGTAACCGCCGGAGTTTGAAACTCCGCCATTTTTTTGATAATGGTAAAACCCTGGGTAATCGAGTCCGCTCTGAAGAACACCCAGGCGATATTGACGAATAAGAAGGTGAAAAACCATTGCAGGACCTTGTGCATCTTGTTCCATTGGATTGTGAACCTTCTGGTAAGGACACTGGCCAGGCCATGCAGGAATCCCCACAGCACAAAGGTCCAATTAGCTCCGTGCCATAAACCGCTAACCAGGAACACGATCATAATATTTGCGTAAGTCCGAACCGCTCCTTTACGGTTGCCGCCCAGCGGGATGTATAAATACTTGGTCAGGAATCTGGTTAAGGTAATATGCCATCTTTTCCAGAAATCTTGGATCGACAGAGCTTTATAGGGCGAATTAAAGTTGATCGGCAGCTTGATATTGAACATCAGTCCAATACCTATGGCCATATCAGTGTAACTGCTGAAGTCAAAATATATCTGGAAGGTATAAGACAGCATTACAATGAACGCATCCAGTGAGGTTAATGACCCGACTGAACTATAGCCCCAGGTTACCGCATTAGCAAAAACATCGGCAATAAAGAGCTTTTTGGCCAGGCCAATGGCGAACATCAGGATACCATATGAAAAATTCTCATAGTTTATACTTTGATTTTTCTTTTCGTTAAGCTGGGGTATGATCTCGCTATGCAAAACGATAGGCCCGGCAATCAAGCGAGGGAAAAAGGCCACAAAAACCGCATAGTCCAGGAAACTGTAACCAGCGGTTTCTCCCCGGTATGAGTCAACCACATAGGCAATTTGCTGAAAGGTCAGGAAGCTGATACCCAATGGCAGGATGATATTTTTCAGCTCAAATGAAGCCTGCAACAGCAGATTCATGTTTTCGATAAAGAAATTGAAGTATTTAAAGTAAAACAGTATCAGTAGATTTAAAGTGATTACAATGAAGAGAAGCCACTTTTTTTGCCAAACGGTTCGCCCGGAGGCCAGCAATAGTTGCGAAAAAAAGTAGTTTAGAAGTATGCTGGCGCAAATGATATAAAGATACCTGAAGTTAAAATACGAATAAAAAACCAGGGACATGACCAGGAGCAGGGCTTTGGCCAGCAAGTTCCATCCAAATTTATTCAATTGATAATAAGCGAATAATGTAAATGGCAAAAATGCCAGGATAAATATGTACGAGTTAAACTGCACTTGCGTACCCCTCTAAATAGTCATTCGCAACTGAATTGTCGTATCCCCGACTATATTATCACATGAATGAGTGTAATAGAGAGATATCAGGCATGGGGACGGTTCTTTTGCCTGCAAAACGACCTTGGGATACAGACATGCCTGCCTTCCGGTACTGACAAAACCATGTTAATTTTGTATAATCAAAGTTACCTAATCAAAGGAGGAATTATTAATGGCCAGCATCAGATTCCGGTTTAACGCTTTTAGCTGCTAATTGTATAGCGCAAAGGCCCTGCCTGTATGCGGGTAATCGGAATTGATCTGTCCATTTTAGCATTAATTACTTTGTGTGTTTTAAAGGAGAGGCCAACCGCTTCTCCTTTTTGCTTTCTATTTAATAGTGGTGAACTATTGTGATGTTTCACTCTAACATTCCGTTTGCTTAAAGCACAGGCAGTTGCCTGTGCTTTTTTTAAGAAACGGAGGAACAATAATTTGACCACATCAAATAACAAAACCGAACGTGAATTAACCAAGCTTTCCGATCCAGGTCGGCAGCACTTTGCTGCACCTGAAAATGCCCCGGATACAGAACCCATGGTGGTGACAATAATAAACCAGGCTGGCGATTGGAAAACGGTGTTTTGGACTATCTGGAGCGGGCAGGCTTTTTCTATTTTGGGAAGCGCTGCCGCTGGCTTTGCCATCGTATGGTGGCTAACCATACAGACCGGATCAGCCATGGTACTTACTATGGCCACTCTGGCAATTTTTCTTCCCCAGGCATTGATAGGGCCTTTTGCCGGCGTCTGGATAGACCGCTCCAGCAGAAAAACCGTTATGATAGGTGCGGATTTATTAATCGCCACCACCAGTATAATATTGGCTATCGCTTTTCTCATTGGAAATCCGCCGATCTGGCTTATCTATGCCATGCTCTTCATTAGAGGGGTGGGGCAGTCATTCCACATTCCAGCCATGCAGGCAGCCATGCCCATGTTTGTACCGGAAAGCGAGCTGGTGAAAGTCGGCGGATGGAGCGGGTTCATTCAATCGGGCTCATTAATGCTGGGACCTGTGCTGGGAACTTTCTTTATGACCGTGTTCTCTGTTCCTGCGGTTATGCTGATCGACATTATCGGGGCCATAATTGCCGTTGGCGCGCTGCTTTTAGTCACTATCCCGGATCCGCAAGTTGACCCCAACGCCCGGCGGCATATGTTAAGCGAGATGCTGGATGGTTTGAAGGAGATCAAGGGAAACAAACCGCTTACCATGATAAGTATCCCTATATTGTTGACATGTTTGATTTACATTCCCCTTAGCGCACTTTTCCCTTTAATGTCATATCTGCATTTTGGGGGTACCGCCTG
>CAZLYH010000010.1:0-40089 GCA_964563775.1 uncultured Syntrophomonadaceae bacterium
CGAGCAGCTGGTGTTACCCATGCGCAGTCTTGACGACGGAATATTTATGCATCCAAACCAGGACAGTATTACTTTTGGCAGCAGAATCATTATTTTAATTGGCGGCAATTCCTTCCCGGTCACCAAATTTCAGGGTCAAATAGAACTCCATTTCGGGTAGGGCTGTAAAAGTTTCACTGCTTATCAGACGGTGGGCCAGTTCGATACAATACTGATCCTTTACCAGATCGGCTACTTTTAACTGCTCCAGCCCGTGCTGCCTGACCCCCCAGAAGTCCCCCGGTCCCCGCAGGCGCAGGTCTTCCTGGGCCAGTTTAAATCCGTCCGCGGTGCTCTCCATGGCCCGGAGACGGGCCAGAGCTTCTTCGCTGGAGGGGTTGCCGATTAAAATGCAGAAGGATTCACGCTCTCCGCGTCCCACCCTTCCCCGCAGCTGGTGGAGCTGGGAAAGCCCAAACCTCTCTGCATGTTCCACAATCATAAGGCTGGCGTTGGGGATATCCACACCTACCTCAATGACGGTGGTGCTGACTAGCATGTCTATTTTCCCCTGACGGAATTGCTCCATGACCCGCTCTTTCTCGGCTGATTTGAGCCGGCCATGCATAAGTCCCACTGAAGCCCAGGGAAAAATATCATTCCTGAGCTCCTCATAGAGCTGAACGGCAGCCTGCAGATCCTGTTTCTCCGATTCTTCCACCAGTGGGCATACCACATACACCTGCCCTTTTTCCCTTACCAGCCGGGCCGCCAGCTGGTAAGCCTTTTTTCTCTGATTGGAGCGAACAAACACTGTCTTTACAGGCTTCCTCCCCGGGGGCAATTCGTCAATGGTTGATTGAGCCAGGTCGCCATATACAGTAAGGGCCAGGGTGCGAGGTATGGGCGTAGCGGTCATTACCAGGATGTCGGGGTGGTTGCCCTTGGAACCCAAGGCAGCGCGCTGCCTTACTCCAAAGCGGTGCTGCTCATCGATGATCACTAATCCCAGTGCTGAAAAGGCCACCTCTTCTTCCAGTAAGGCATGGGTCCCTATTAATATGTCAATCTGGCCTTCAGCCAATGCCTCCAGTATGGACCGGCGCATTGCGGTACTGCAGCTGCCGGTGAGGCAGGCCATCACTAAATCATCAGGCAGAAGATGAGTCAGGGTCCGGAAGTGCTGTTCCGCTAAGATTTCCGTTGGCGCCATAAAAGCTGATTGATAGCCGCTGGCTACCGCTTTGGCCGCCGCCAGGGCGGAAATCACCGTTTTACCCGAACCGACATCCCCTTGCAGGAGCCGATTCATTTGCCGGGGTGCTTCCATATCGGCAAAGATCTCCCCCAGCACCCGCTGCTGAGCCGCAGTCAGATCAAAGGGGAGTCCTTTTCGCACCCTGGCTACCAGATCGTTTTTATCCTGCGATACTACATATTGCCCGGATACATGATCAGGCCGTTCCCGGCGCAGCCGCAAGTTAAAAAGGAGCAGTTCCTCTACTGCCAGCCTCCGGCGCGCCCGGGCATAGGCTTCCCGGCTGGAGGGAAAATGGATGTTGCGCAAGGAAAATCCTATGTCCGCCAGGCGGTATTTTTCCCTGATGGCCGATGATAAAATTTCCGGGTAGCCGTTTACATAATCCTTTAGCACCTGTTCCATCAATTTGCGCAAAAACTTTTGATTAATCCCTTCGGTAAGCGCATACACCGGGGTTACCCCATTCCCTTGCATATCGCCATCCAGGATCTCATACTCACTTACTTGAAACTCACTAAAAGAATATGATGTGCGCAATCTTCCCTGCAAAAACAATTCCTGTCCCGGTTTAATCAGGTCGGCCATAAAGGGTTGATTAAACCATACCGCATTAACCGTTGCCGAGTCGTCCTGAATCAAAGCCTTGAAGATGTGCATCCCTTTACGGCTGCGCCCCCCCTGCGTAGCCCTGACAAAGCCGCGGATAGCGGCGTTTTCCCCCTCCGGCAGAGTAGCAATCGCTTGTTTGTTGTTACGGTCGTAATAGGCCCGGGGGATATACCACAGCAGGTCAAAAACCTTGTCCACGCCCAAATTATGCAGGTAGCGGGCCCGTCGCGGCCCGACCCCCTTTAAATATTGTATGCTGTTAGCCAGGCTCTCCACGGTACCCCTCCTAGCACACGCATCTAAGAAAGTTCCTCCCTCTAAAGAAAACAGGGGCAGCTCCTGCCCCTGATCATCTGGCTGGCTATATTATTCAACCGCTAGCAGATAGCTGTAATGGGGTTGGCCGCCGTAATGAATTTCCAGCTCGCAGTCAGGAAAAAGCTCCCCTACTTTGGCCTGGAGTGCCGCTACCTGATCCGGCCCCATGTCTGACCCGTAAAAGACGGTAATCAACTGACTGTCCTCGTTAACCATCTGCTGCAATACCTTTTCCACAGCTTCATCTTCCCCATCAGCCCGCAGGACAATGACGTCGGCAACCAGTCCAATCGCATCCCCGGCCTTGATTTCCAGGCCATTGACCTGTGAATCCCTTACGGCATGGGTTACTTCCCCATACTGGACCTGTTCCATGGCCTCCTGCATGGCTGCCATTATTTCATCCAGTTCCCCCTCGGGATCAAAAGCGATCAGAGCCGTTACTGCCTGCATAACCGAGCGGGTAGGTAAAATTCTTAAGGGACGGTTGGCAAGTTCAACCGCCTGTTTAGCCGCCATAATCACATTGCTGTTGTTGGGAAGTAAAATGACCGCCTGGGCCGGGACCGCTTCACAGGCAATCAGCAGATCCTCGGTGCTGGGGTTCATGGTTTGTCCACCTTCCACAACCACATCCACTCCCAGACTTTTAAGGATCTCTACTACTCCATCGCCCACAGCTACCGCTACCAGACCGATTTTCCGAGAGGGTTCACCCGGCCCCGCGCTGCTATCCTCTGCCTGCCATTCATGAATGTGTTCGTGAACCTCTTCCAACATATTGTTAATCTTGATATCGCTGAGCTGCCCAAACTGCAAACAGGTTTCCAGCACCTTGCCCGGATGATTGGAATGAATATGCACCTTGACCAGCTCATCTCCACCCACCACCAGCATGGAATCCCCCAGCGGCTGGAGATGGTCGCGGATGTCGTCCACCTGCAGAGCCACACCCTTTATCAGAGTTTCCGTACAGTATTGAAAATCCAGTGAAACCAGGTCGGTGGAAAGACGCCGCTCTTCCTGTGGGAGATCCGGTTCGCGGTATTCCCCTAATTCAATGTCTTTTTCCCGCGCCAGGCCCTCGACTATGCCTTCCAAAAAATAGATAAAGCCCTGGCCGCCCGCATCTACTACCCCTGCCTCACGAAGAATAGGCAACTGGGAAGGCGTCTTTGCCAGAGCAATTTTTCCCGCCTTGAGACCGGCTAAAAGCACTGCTACGATATCCTGGTTCTTTTTGGCTTCTGCTTCACAGCCGGCCGCGATTTCGCGTAAAACGGTAAGTATGGTCCCTTCCACCGGCTTCATTACGGCTTCATAGGCCGTGTCCGCCCCCGCCTTGAATGCCTGGGCCAATTCCAATGCATCAGCATCATCTTTTCCGTCCAGAATCCGGGCCATACCGCGGAAAACCTGGGAGAGGATGACACCCGAGTTGCCTCGGGCTCCCATAAGGGCTCCCATGGAAACAGCCCGAGACACTTTGCCCAGCGGTTTATCCAGGTTTTTTTCGCCTTCTTTTACCGCCGACAAAAGCGTAAGGTACATATTGGTCCCTGTATCACCATCAGGTACGGGAAATACATTAAGCCGATCCACCCGATCCCGGTTGTGTTCCAGCTTAATGCAGCCTGATTTAACACTCCGCACCAGGTCCCGGCCATTTATACGCATGAGACTCAAGGTTTTGCCTCCCCTATCCTACTTGTCAGGTAAAACTCTTACGCCCTTGACGTTGACGTTCACAGTAGCCACGTCCAATCCTGCACTGTGCTTAAGAACATAAGCCACCTTTTGCATCACATTATGGGCAACTTCCTTTATTTTGATGCCATAGCCAACTATAACATGAACATCCACAATCAGTCCATCGTCTGCAGAGCGCACTGTTACCCCCTTACGGATACTCTCGATTCCCAGTATACTTGACAATCCCGAAGAAATATCCTGGGGAACCATTCCCACCAGGCCATAACAATCAATAGTCGCCAAGCCGGCGATAGTTTCGATTACTTCCCGATCTATGGTGATATCTCCTATTTCAGTGGTCTTGATTTTATACATATTATCCCTCCTGTCTGTTACCCACCATAATTCGCTAAACGAATATTTATTCCTGCTTCTTGCTCTTACTCCCGTCTTTCTGGTAAACTATTTAAGTGCATTGCGTAAGAGAGGGGGCAGAACCGTGGCCAAATGTGAAGTTTGCGGTAAGAGCGTCGCCTTTGGTAAAAAGTACAGCCATTCCCATATCCGGACCAATCGGCAGTGGAAGCCCAATGTTCAACGGGTCAAGGCCATTGTGAACGGAAAACCGTGCCGGATTTATGTCTGTACCCGTTGCCTTAGGTCTGGCAAAGTCCAGAGAGCAATTTAGCCGATTTGATGAAGGAGAGTCCTGGGTCAAGAACCCCGGGCTTTTTCCTTTCTTAGGGCTTCTACTTCTCCGGGCATAAAGTGGTATACTTCGTTGCAAAAGTTGCAGCGCACCTCAATCCTTCCCTGTTCCTGGTAGATCTCCTCCAGCTCTTGATCAGCCAGCTGCGATAATACCCGTCCCAACCTTTCCCGACTGCAATTGCAGGCAAAAGCCAGTTCCTGCCGATCAATAACCTGATAAGAAACCCCTTTCATGGCTTGCTCCAAAACCTCTTCCAAAGAACCAAGCTCCCGCAGCAAATAACTGAGCTGTCCCATTTCCAGGACATTATCCTCCAACTCCTGCAGAGTGGAATCGTCAGCGCCCGGCAAAGCCTGGATAATCAGCCCGCCAGCGGCTGCTACACTTAGTTCCCTTTCCACCAGCACCCCCAGGCCTACCAGAGCAGGAATTTGCTCCGATTGATAAAAATAGCTGCTCAAATCCTCCCCAATCTCACCACTCACCAGCGGCACCCGCCCTATAAACGGTTGTTTCAAGCCCAGATCCTTAATCACTTCCAGATATCCTTCTTTTCCTACCAGTTCGCCCACGGCCAGCTTTCCCGGGTAGCGGGAAGGAAGATCAGCCCGTGGATTGGATATCATCACCCGCCCCTCCCCTTGCGGATTGGCGGTGGCAATGATAGACCCGGCTGGACCCTCACCATTAATGCGTATACTCAACTTGTCCTCACTGCCCTTGAGGTCACTGGCCATGATGAGGGCGGCAGTAAGAACCCGGCCCATGGCTGCCGTCGCCGTGGCCGAGCTCTGGTGGCGTATCCGGGCCTCTTCCACAGCCCCGGTGGTATGAGCAATACTGATGCGTACCTGGCCATCACTCGTCACAGCCTTAAGCAAAATATCTTCTTTAATCATTTAATGACCCTTTCTGATTCAATCTCATTGTAATTATACCCGCAAGCCAGGGTAGTTTAAAACCCGGTTTGCCCCAGCCCAGGTTGTTCCCCCGCGTTTTTAGCACTATAAGCCACCCATAAAAGGGTAAAACGGCTGCCATGAAGAAATATTTTTGCACAGGGGTAATGGACATGGCAACATTAGATTTTTTGCAAGCCTTTCGGCTCAAGCATGTCGTATTGTGGAATAAAGAGGATAATGTCTGTTGGACTGTTAAAAACCACCACCGCATTGTTATAAAGCCTTTGGCCCCGTCCCTACAGACTAGAAAGCAGCCTTTTCCTGCACAACCGGGTATGATTCGGACGGCAACGAGCACAAACTTTCATCACCTGCCTTTAAACATTGAAAGGAGGTCATTGTTTTGGCACTCTATGAATTTGAGGGGAAACGCCCCCGGATAGGAAAGGATTCATTTGTTCATCCACAAGCCGTGGTAATTGGAGATGTAGAACTGGGAGACAACTGCTACGTGGGAGCAGGCGCAGTTGTCCGTGGTGATTATGGTCGCATAGTCATCGGCAATGGCACCAATATCCAGGAAAATTGCGTTATCCATGCCGAACCGGAGACTATCTGCCTCATCGAAGATAACGTACTCATCGGCCATGCCGCCATTGTTCATGGTCCCTGTCTGGTACAACACGGCGTCACGGTAGGAATGGGTTCCATCGTCAGCACCGGCTGTGAACTGGAGGCAGAAAGCCTGTTGGGTTCCGGAAGTGTCCTCCCACCCCGGCAAACCATACCTTCACGCAAATTGGCCATGGGAAATCCCGCCCGGGTAGTGAAAGACCTGGGGGAAAACCATATTATTTATAACCAGATCGGGGTAAAACTGTACCAGGATCTGGCGATCCGCTGCCAGATCGGTTTAAAATTAATCGACGATTGATTATACTGCAAAAAGTTTAATGTTCTGGTTTGGATGCATAAATGTTCAGTTATCGGCAGCTCCTTATATTTGTGCATCCAAATAGGTTTTGCGTGGAATGATGATCAGACTACAGCATCTAACAACGCCAGGAAAATCTCCGACTGGAATCCCCCTTTCCTTAACGGAAGAATACCACCTTAGCTGCCTTGATATTCCACCCGTAAAGATTTACAATCATCCGTACGTTACTTGCCCCATCCTTCCCTTCAGCTGCCTCATGTCCGGCTTGTCCCGTTTTTCCACCTCTTCACGAGTTTGAACCTGACCTTCACCTGCTTTAACATTTAATTACTGTTTGGTTTGCTGCCTGACTAAACTGCTTGACCCTCATCGCAAAACTTGAAGCTAAAACAGTTTAGAAAGGAGTCTTTATGAACAAAAGAAATCTAACTGCTCTGCTCTTACTTATGTCCTTTTTGGCGATCAGCCTGGTTATCAGCCGACCATCCACTGCCTTGGCAGCTACTTCATCACTTGCCTGGGGCTCCCGTGGTCCCGCAGTTGTGGAAGTGCAAAAGACCCTCAACAATCGGGGATACTGGTGCGGTGCAGCCGATGGGATCTTCGGCCCCAAAACTTACGCCGCAGTGGTTCGTTTCCAGCAGGACAATGGCATTCAAGCTATTGGAGTGGTCGGTCCCCAAACCCGCAAAGCCCTGGGCCTTTCCTCTGCCATCACCCCCACCCCGGTATCCCGCGGGTCGCGCATTCTCACCATGGTAGCAACCGGATATTGCCCCTGTAACAAGTGCAACTACCCCTATGGAGGTCAACCTTCTTATTTGGGCTATCCACTGCGACGGGGTATCGTGGCCGTTGACCCCAAGGTAATTCCCATGGGCAGTCAACTCCATATTGAGGGCTATGGAAGCGGGCTGGCCGCAGACCAGGGCAACGCCATCAAGGGAAATCGAATCGATCTCTTCTTCCCCACCCATCAAGAAGCCTTGAATTGGGGTATACGCACCGTTCGTGTAACCGTATATTAATCCATAATATATATAAAAAAGGGTGGCTGTTACCTGCTGTTACCACCCTTTTTTTTATACTAATGATTCCACTACAAAAACCCTATTTGGATGCATAAATATGCAGGAGTTGTTGACGGAGCATGGTAGAAACACCCTGCGAAGGCGAAGCAGCGTAAGGGGGCGAGCCCCACGGATGGGGCGAGAGTGACCTTTCGCAAGGATGCGAATGGGAACGTCCCCCTGGAGCAGCGAGCCGAGCAGCTGGTGTTACCCATGCGCAGTCTTGACGACGGAATATTTATGCATCCAAACCAGGACAGTATTACTTTTTGCGGCAGAATCATAATTGAATTATTCCAAAAAGGCGGCCTCAAAAAGATGACCTACTATATATTGTGCTTACCCGCGACTCGTCAGTGGATTTTTGAATTATGCAAAATTCTCCACTATACTGCGCAAAGGCGATTAACTTTTTGTACGAATCACGGATATTTTTTTCTATTTTGAGAATACCCCGACCATGGTATAATTTCCTATAACGAGTGGCTTTTACTTCTGCAAGCATCTATTTTTACCCGCACTACTCCACCATATCATCCTTTGCCCGATCAGCTTCTTGCCAAGCCAAGGGAGGTTTAGCCCGTGGGAACTAATTTTACCCTGCATACTATTGATGGCTATATTTCAATTATCTATCTGGTAGAATATGCTTCCGGCCTGCTTCTTCTCGACACCGGCTGTCGCAATGATGTCAAGCGCATCGAGTCTTTCGTTCAGGAAAAACTGCAGCGCCAACTGTCCGATATCAAACTGGCCGTAGCCACCCACATGCACCCTGATCATTCGGGAGGAGCCGCTCTCCTGCGGGAGCGCTATGGCATCCCCATCGCTGCCCATCGGGATGCCGACCGCTGGTATGCGGGGGTTGGCGGTCACCTTCAGCATAAGCTGGACTGTTATATGGCCCACGGAGTAGCCCGGCGCAACCGCCGCAGTTTTGAATTTCTTCTCTACCATCCCCGTTTGGCCCCGGATTATCCTCTGCAAGACGGACAACCGTTACCGGGTTTTGAGGACTGGCAGGCTATCTACCTGGCCGGGCATACCCTGCATGACCTGGCACTCTTTCACGCGGAAAAGGGACTTTTGTATATTGCCGACTATATCTGTCAGGTGAAAGACACTCTCCAATTACCTTTGCCGGTGCTTTTCCCCGACCAAATGGCTCGTTCTTACGAACGCCTGGCTGCGCTTAACGCTTCCACCCTGTTGCTGGCCCATGGGGATCCCATCCCGGGAAATACCGGCCAGGTGCTAAAAGGCATGAAGCAAAGACTGGACCAGCCCCCCAACCGCATTATGAAGCGGGTTCATTATATGTCTATTTACTCTCCGGAGCTTCGCAACCTTTCGCGCAAAAAATAGCCAGCGAAAATGTAACGTTTATAACGCTGATTTCCGCTGGCTTACGCTGACGGCTACTCTTATACCCTTAAACCCAAATGCAAAACAAATACAAAAAAGATCCTGTTTATCGATCTATTGCCGGGGAAAGTTGTTTCCCCTATGCTTTTTTAGCTTTGGCCGGCTGCGCTCTGTAGTTTGGCCCAGGTATCACGCAGGGAAACGATGCGGTTAAAAACCGGTTGCTCCCTGGTGCTGTCCGGATCCATGACAAAATAGCCCTGCCGCAGGAACTGAAAACGCTCACCCACCTCTGCCTGAGCCAGACCCGGCTCAACGAAGCAGTTGCCGAGGATCTGCAGGGAATCGGGATTCAGCCTGGTGCGAAAATCGCCGCCTTCCTCTTCGTCGTCGGGGTTCTCGCCAAGAAACAGATGATCATAAAGCCGCACCTCGGCTGGAACTGCATAGGCCGCAGCTACCCAGTGCAAGGTTCCTTTTACCTTGCGGCCGGCACTGGGGCCGCCGCTTTTGGAATCCGGATCGTAGGTGCAGTGCAGTTCCTGAATTTCTCCTTGCGGGTTTCTTAGCACCTTTTCGCACTTGATAATATAGGCGCTCTTGAGGCGCACTTCGTTACCCGGCGATAAACGGAAGAACTTGCGGGGCGGGTTCTCCATGAAGTCTTCCTGTTCAATATATATTTCCCGCGTGAAGGGAATCTTTCTGCGGCCCATGTCTGGATTTTCGGGGTTGTTTTCCGTTTCCAGCCATTCCACCTGCTCCTCCGGGTAATTGATCAAAACCACCTTGAGGGGCCTTAAGACCGCCATGGCCCGGGCGGCCTGCCGGTTTAAATCTTCGCGGATGCAGTGCTCCAGGAGAGCGATATCCACTGTACTGTTACGCTTGGCCACCCCGATGCGATCACAGAAGTCGCGAATAGCCTCTGCCGTATAGCCGCGCCGCCGCAGGCCGGAAATGGTGGGCATGCGGGGGTCATCCCAGCCGCTGACAAAACCTTCTTCCACCAGGGCGCGCAATTTACGCTTGCTCATCACGGTATAGCTGAGATTGAGGCGGGCAAACTCAATCTGCCGGGGCTGCCCCAACTTTTCCCGGCCGTACTCCACATTTTCCACCACCCAGTCATAGAGAGGCCGGTGGTCGGCAAACTCCAGCGTGCAGATGGAGTGGGTAATACCCTCCAGGGCATCAGACAGGGGATGGGCGTAATCATACATGGGATAGATGCACCACTTGTCACCGGTGCGATGATGAGTAGAGCGCTGAATCCGGTACAGGACCGGGTCCCGCATATTCAAATTAGGGGAGGCCATGTCAATTTTGGCCCGCAAAACCCGGGAACCATCCGGGAACTCCCCCTCTTTCATACGTTGGAACAGATCCAGGTTTTCTGCTACCGTACGGTTGCGGTAAGGGCTCTCCCGGCCAGGCTCGGTAAGGGTTCCCCGATATTCCCGAATTTCCTGGGGACTCAGATCGCAGACATAGGCCTTGCCCGTCTGGATGAGTTGCACTGCAAATACATATAACGCATCAAAGTAATCAGAAGCATAATAGCGGCGGTCTTCCCAGTCAAAACCCAGCCAGCGAACATCTTCCTGAATCGATTCCACGTATTCTACTTCTTCCTTGCTGGGATTGGTGTCGTCAAAACGCAGATTGCACAGGCCCCGGTTGGCCAGGGCCAGCCCAAAGTTCAAACAAATGGATTTGGCGTGCCCGATGTGCAGATAACCGTTTGGTTCAGGCGGGAAACGCGTGTGTACCCGCCCTCCGTTTTTACCCTCTTTAAGATCATCGGTAATTATATTTTGTATAAAATTGATCGGTCCGGTAGCACTATCTTCCGCCAGTTCCGGGGACAATACTTCATCCGGTTTGGCCATACCTGTTCCTCCTCATCATGGCTTGGTTTTATATTTTCAGCCAGAGCGGTGCTTTTCCATAAGCACTCTTAACCGCCCAGCTAATAGCTCCCTTCATATTACTGCAAATTCATGCCAGCTACAAACGATTAGCAACGGGACCCTAAGGCCAGGGAGCGTTTTAGACGCTGAATAACGCGGAAAGGCCAAATCATGCCACCCCGGCGTGGACAGGAGTTTCTACAACATATATTCTAATCCCAGGTAACGTTTTTAAATCAGCATGATTCCACATCAAAGCAATCAACACTCAGAGGCATTGCCAACAAGAAATATTTATTATCTTTATCATACCGTGTTCCTTGAGGGCCCCTTCCATCAGGAAAATCAACTCAGCTAAATCTGCCTCTAAAAGTATTCTCCGGAGTTTTTAAGAGGCCTTTTAGCTTGACACACATCTTTTTTGTACCTTAGTATTAAGGTATACCTTATTGTTAAGGCAGGAGGATTAAGATGGGCTTTAAACAGATGATGCTGGGATTTCTCCTGGAGCAACCGGCCTATGGCTATGAAATTATGAAGAAGGCTTTCGCCGACTTTTATCCGGCTGGCCCGGAGGTTAATGAAGGCCTGCTTTATTCCACCCTTAAAAAACTGGAAAATGAAGGTCTGGTAGTGCGGGAGACTACCAGGGAAGAAACCACGGCAACCCGCCGGATGGTTGAAGTTACCCCTCGCGGGGAGGAAGAGCTGGTCCGCTGGTTGCTGGGAGAGGAAGGGGAGCACCGGGGAGCTCGGTATGATTTTTTTATCCGCTATCCTTTCCTGGAGAAGTGCACCTATTTCAATCATCTTAATCGCGAGCAAATCCTTAAGGCACTGGAAAAGGAATTAATGAGATGCAGGCAGCGGCTGGAGTCCTTTCAGCAAGCCCACCAGTCCATGCAAAGAAAAGGGGTGAACCGATTCCGTATCGCTATTATGGAATACGGTATTCGTGATGAGGAACTGCGTATAGACTGGCTGGAAGGACTCCGGGAAACCCTGCCAAATGAAGAGGGGGGGAAGGAATGAGCCATATGGAAGAAAGTCTAAGGGATATACGCCAGGGCATGCAGCGGGCCGGCTACTTGTGTGATGAGCACTCCGCTACGGTACTCTTCCTGGCGGCCCGACTGGGTAAGCCAGTGCTGGTGGAGGGACCGGCCGGGGTAGGCAAAACCTCTATTGCCCAGGCTTATGCCGGGTGGCAGGGTTATCCTCTACTGCGCTTGCAGTGCTATGAAGGAATTGATGAGTCCCGGGCCCTCTATGAATGGAACTACCAAAAGCAGCTTTTACATATTCAAGCAGTGGCCCACCGCGACCTGCAAGTCGGGGAAGTGGAACGGGAGATCTTCTCGGAATCCTTTCTCCTCCCCCGGCCTCTGTTAAAGGCCATCCACAGCGACCACCCCACTGTTCTGCTGGTGGACGAAATTGACAAAGTGGACATGGAATTCGAAGCCATGCTGCTGGAGTTGCTCTCCGAATACCAGATTACTATCCCGGAACTGGGAACCGTAAGCGCCCGCTACCACCCCGTCGTCTTTCTTACCTCCAATGCCAGCCGGGAACTATCCGAGGCCCTTAAGCGCCGCTGCCTTTATCTTTACCTGGACTTCCCGCAACCGGAGCTGGAACGGCGCATCCTGCAACTCAAAGTACCGGATTTGCAAAACCAGTTGGCTTCCCGACTGGCTTTGGCCCTGCAGGAAATCCGCCGCATGGATTTAAAGAAACCACCCAGCATTGCTGAAGGTATTGACTGGGCCATGGCGCTGCTGGCCATGGGCTATCAAATTTTGGATGCCGACAGTCTGGAGGCTACCCTGGGCGTGTTGCTTAAGTATCGCGAAGACCTGCGCCGGGTGGAGGAAAAACTGCGGGAAGCACCCGGGCTGGCTTTCCTTTCTTAAAGGGGGATATGAAGTGGACCTGGGGGAAAAGATTTGTGCCTTCTGCTTCGACCTGCGCCAGGCAGGGATACCCGTCTCAGCTGGTCAGATAGAATCTTGCCTGCGAGGTCTAAGCCTGATTGACTGGGGACGGGAGAGTATATTCTACTCCGCCCTGCAGACCACCCTGGTTAACGAATCTGCCTACTTTACTCTTTTTGACGAAATTTACCGCTGCCACTTTCACCATTTGGAGCGCCTGCCCACTCGCCAATTGGACCAAGAACTGGAGTCCATACTACAAGCCGTACGAGGTCCGCGGGGAAAAGGAGGCGGTGGTCAAGGGGAGAAAGCGCCCTCCGAGGGAATGCCGACTATTCCGAATCACTGCCAGGAGAAACCCCGGGTAACACCGGAGATTAAAAACCCGCTTACCCAGGATATGTTTCCGGCCAGTTATGAAGACATAAAAAGAATGGAAGCAACCTTTCCCCGGTTGGCCCGGCGCCTGGCCGCCCGGATGGCCCGGAAAACGCGCCGCTATGACCACGCCAGCCTGGATTTTCGCAAAACGGTTCGTGCCAGCCTGGCCTATGGCGGGACTCCGGTACAACTCTATACGCGGAAGAAATGGCGGGAAAAACCGGTGATCTTCGCCCTCTGTGATGTCTCCGATTCCTGCCTGCATTTCAGCTACTTTTCCCTGGCCCTGGTGTATTCCCTGGAGCGCTTTTTTCGCCAGGTGCGCAGTTTTGCCTTCGTCGATCAGAGTGATGAGGTTAGCGCCCTTCTGCGCCACACCAATCCCGCCAACCTGCGCGCCCGGGTCTTGTGGGAGGCAGACGTGATCGCAGGAAGTGGATACACAGACTACGGTAATGCCTTCCAGACCTTTCTGGATGGCTACGGACAACATCTCTCTGCCCGGAGCACCGTGCTCATTTTCGGGGATGCCCGCACCAACTGGTTCGCCCCCCGCTCCCACCTGCTAAAAGAACTAAAAGGGCGGGTCAAACGAGTATACTGGTTTACTCCCGAAGCCCAGCCCGATTGGGAGAAGGGGGATTCCAGCATGAGCAGTTATCAGCCCTATTGCGACCGGATTTTCGAATGTCTGACTCTGGAAGACCTGGCCCGCTCCCTGGAACAGCTGTGACCCGGCGCGCAATCTTGATTAGCCTAATCCAGCTGTTCCTGGAACCAGACTCTCAAGCTTACGTGCCGGGTCACCATTAAGACCGCTCTGTTTATTTCTTATTCCTTGCACCAGTTTTCCCGGGCCCATTCCACTCCGGCCAGAAAGGCCTCCCGGTTCTTTTCAATAACCCCCGGTTTTTTACCCCGGAAGATGGTTTCAAAATACTGAAGGGCCTCTTCCACGTCTACAATACCGGTTCTCTGCAGGTAAGCCCCCATAACAATCATGTTGCTGCCACGAGCGTTATTGATTTTCTCAGCAATTTCATTAACCGGGAGTTCCAATACAGTTAGATCATCCCGCTGGGGGGCACGATCCACCAGAGAAGTATTAATAACCAGCGTACCGCCCGGTTTGATACGGGGCTCGAACTTGTCCAGGGAAGGGCGGTTCATAACAATCGCCTCACAGGGATTTTCCGTCAAGGGGGAACTGATTTCTTCCTGGGAAATGGTCACCAGGCAGTTGGCTGTTCCGCCTCTCATTTCCGCTCCATACGAAGGTACCCAGCATACTTCCCGGCCTATACCCATAGCTGCATGGGTCAAAAACTGCCCCATGGAAAGCACACCCTGTCCCCCAAACCCGGCAAACAAGATCTGTTTCTCCATGCTCCCATCCTCCTTCTATTCTCCCGCTGTTGGGGGCACCTTGAACTCTCCCAACGGGTAGCAGGGTATCATTTGCTCTTCCATCCACTTAAGCGCCTGTACCGGACCCAAGCCCCAGTTGGTAGGGCAGGTGGAGAGAATCTCCACCATGGTAAAGCCCAGGCCCTGGCGCTGAATCTCCAGGGCCTTGCGAATAGCCTTTTTGGTCTTTTGAACATGGGCCGGGTTGTGTACCGAAGTACGGCACACATAAGCGGCTCCCTGACTCGTAGCCAGGAGCTCTGCCATATGAGCGGGATAACCCTCTGCCTCCACTTTTCTCCCATAGGGTGAAGTGGTTGTCACCTGCCCCAGCAGGGTGGTAGGGGCCATCTGGCCGCCCGTCATTCCATAAACCGTATTGTTAACAAATATTACCGTAATCTTTTCACCGCGCAGCGAGGCATGGACAATCTCTCCCATACCGATGGAAGCCAGGTCGCCATCCCCCTGATAAGTAAAGACAAACCGGTCCGGCAGCAGACGTTTGATAGCCGTGGCAATGGCCGGGGCCCGTCCGTGAGCCGCTTCCAACATATCGCAATTAAAATAATCATAGGCCAGCACGGAGCAGCCTACCGGGCAAATGCCGATAGTCTCTTCGCGGATGTTCATTTCGTCCAGACATTCCGCCACCAACCGGTGGATAATACCATGGGTACACCCTGGGCAATAATGAAATTTATTATCCGTAAGCCCCTCTGGTCGGGTAAATACCTTTTTCACCGCCAGCCCTCCCTTTCCGCGATCATCAGGATATGGCGGGTAATCTCTTCGGGGTTGGGGGTTACCCCAATACGCCCGAAAAATTCTACCGGGGCCTGTCCGGCCAAGGCCAGGCGAATATCCTCCACCATCTGCCCCATGCTAATCTCCACCGACAGGAAGCGCCGCACCTGTTGCGCAGCTTCCCGGATAACCCCATCCGGAAAGGGCCACAAGGTGATAGGGCGAATCACTCCCGCCCGTACCCCCTGCTTTCTTGCCTCATTAACTGCTTTTTTGGCTATTCGGGCCATAAGTCCAAAAGCAACCACGGCGATATCTGCGTCTTCCAGCAGATAAGTTTCCGCCCGCTTTTCCTGGCGGATAATTTCCTTAAATTTTGCCTGCAAAATAGCGTTACGTTTCTCCAACTCATCACTGTCCATATGCAAGGAATTTACGATATTCGGCTGGCGCCCACGGCAACCTGTAGTTGCCCAGGGCTTTTCATATATTCTTTCCGGTTGGGGACGCCGGGTAACCGGCTCCATTAGATTGCCCAGAGTCCCTTCGGCCATTATCATGACCGGAGTACGATATTTGTCTGCCAGGTCGAACCCCTGGATGGCAAAGTCCATCATTTCCTGAGTGCCCGAAGGCGCCAGTACAATAATATGGTAATCACCATGCCCACCCCCGCGGGTGGCCTGAAAATAATCGGCCTGGGAAGGCTGGATTCCGCCCAACCCCGGCCCCCCCCGGGAAACATTCACTACCAGGCAGGGCAGCTCGGCTTCAGCCAGAAAAGAAATTCCTTCCTGTTTCAGGCTGATCCCGGGACCGGACGAAGCAGTCATAACCCGCTGCCCGGTAGCCGCGCCCCCGTAGACCATATTTATGGCCGCCAGTTCGCTCTCGGCCTGGACAAAGACCCCACCAATCTTGGGCATGGTGCGGGCCATATATTCAGCAATCTCACTGGAAGGGGTAATGGGATAGCCAAAAAAGCCCCGACAGCCAGCAATAATCGCTCCTTCGGCCAGAGCCTCGTTACCTTTCATCAATACTCGTTCCATACCATCACTCCCTTTCCACCTCTATAACCAAATCCGGACACATCAAGGCGCAAAGGGCACATCCCGTACAACCGTCGGGCTCCTGCAAGGTTACCGGGTGATAACCCAAAATATTGATCTGGTGCAGGTCAAACGCCAACAATTCACGGGGACAGAATTCTACGCAAAGCCCGCAGGCTTTGCAGCGGTCATATGCGAAGTGCAGCCTGCCCCTGGCCATCCTACATTCCTCCTTAATAACTACCGCAACCAGTTCGGCCGCAAATAGATCTGCAAAGGCCTGGCCACTCCCTTCAAATCGAGGGGCAGCCGGTCATAAAATATTCGGGCAACGGTCAAATACTTGATAGGGAGCTCAAGCTTGCGGGACCAGTCTACCACCCGGGCATGTCCCATAAGGATGGTATCCAGCACAGTTTCCTCCAGAAGGTTGGGATTACTGATCAGACCGGTGAAATGAAGCAAGCTGGTTCTTTCAAATCTCTCCTTGATTTCCAGAATTCCTTCCAAACAGTCGCTAAAAGGCCGAAAAGGGTTGACCACCAGCAAAAGTTCATAGTCCCTCTGGCGGATAAAAGGCCCCAGATACCCCAACAGCCGGGCTCCCGGTTCATCTCCGGCCATATCAATAAATAAAGTTCTCTCCTCCCGAAGTACCGCGATTACTTCCGGAGGGAGATGAGGTATATCACTTCCGGCCAGTTCCATACGGGGGGCAAGCAGCCTGACCCCGCTTTCCAACAGCTTCCCTCTGACGTCCCGGGAAGCAAAAAAGGGATTGACCAAATCAAGGTCGGCCAGCGTAACATTCCCGGCAGACTCGCTTTCCTGCAGGGCAAAATTAACCGCGATTTCGCTTTTGCCACTGCCGTAGCCACCAGCAAATATGCTTACGCTTCCCAAGCCGTTGTTCCTCCAAGAATCTCTTATAGGTACTTTATAACGCGTCAAGATAAAAATCAATTACAAACTGAACTAATATCATAATATAACACAATAAAATATGCTCCGCACAATAAAATAACCGCCTCGCTTTGCGAGACGGCCAGATTTTTGGCAAAATCTACACCTTTTCTCCGCACTCCGGGCAAAACTTGGTGCCAGGAGTGAGCTCATTACCGCAGGCCGCGCATTTGGTTCTCACTTTAAGCTGGGCACCACATTCCGGGCAAAACTTGGCATTGGACTGCAAGGGAGCCTCACACTGGGGACAGGAGGCCCGAATAGTCTCCCGCCAGTTTTCCGTGGCCAGCTTTTTGTCCTCCTCGGCCATGGCCGCATGAGCCCAAACTTCCTCCACCGACCGGCTGGCCTGCGCAGCGGACATCTCTACACCCAGGTCGGGAGCACATTCTTTACATAGTCCTTTTTTATTGTTCCAACAGCCTTTGCGGCATACCCAGGCTGAACAGCGCGGGCACTGGATAAAATCAGGTTTCAGTTCTTCCATGGCCTCTGCGAATGCTTCATCATGAGCCTTTTCCCAGGCGGCCGATCTCACCCGCTCACCTACATTGGCAGCGCTGTTGAACACCCCGCCAAAAATACTGCCGGCCGCATCGAGAACCTCACTCACCCTTCCCGTCATAGAGGGTTTGAACCGGGTACGAAAACCACTCCCGCAACGATCACAGAAAAACTCAAATTGAAACCCTTTATTGGTACAGAGGTCACTGTAATTCCTTACAAATTCAATTCTATCCGCCACTAACGTTCCCCCTTTGACCAGATAATGTTTTCTATATTTAAGTCTAGCAAAGCTTTCCTTTTTCCGCTATTCAAACCTTTTCCGGCCAGAGCAAAAGAAGCATCCGCCGGTTTGAAGAATCCCCGCATCGCCCGGATATAACTACGGGGAAAAGTTTCCATCTTTCCTTGTCGACCCGGCAATCAGTGCTCTGGTGCCCTTTTGGACATAATATACAGAAAATGTAACGGAAAATCTTTTGTATCCGACATAATGCGACATTTTCTCTGAAGGGAAATGGCCTGTTGATGTATAAATTTCGTACTGACTCCACAAGCTTCGTGGTGCTTCGACTTTCTTTGCCGAAAGAATTTCTACCCAAAGAAGACTTAATTCGGGAACAGGAGGAACGGTCCTTGACATACCTTTTACGACAACTGTTTGATTTTAAAGAATTGGAACAGCTGGTCAACAACTTTACAACGGTCACGGGCATTGGCTCCTCTATTGTTGATGTAGATGGCGTTCCCTTGGTTAATACCAGTGGTCAACACATTTGCCTGAAATATCACCGTCAAAATCCTATAGCGGTTAAGCGCTGTCAGATCAGTGATCGATATATCAACGAACATCTGCATGATGGACCCTACGTAGCTTATGAATGTATGAACGGCCTTATGGATTATGCTGCCCCCATTATGGTCAATGACACCCATATAGGGATTGTTTACGCCGGACAGCTTTTTAATGAGCCACCTGATGAGGAGCGTTTTCGGCGCCAGGCCCGGGAACTGGACGTTGACGAGGAAGCTTATATTGAAGCCATGCACCGGGTGCCGGTTATCCCCGCTGAACGCATCGAGGCTATGCTCCTGCTCTTTATGCAGACTACCAGCATGCTGGCCTCTATGGCCCTGGACCGTATTCAACGCATGGAAGCGGAAGAGGCCGCCCGGGCGAGAGAGGAGCGCTTGCAGCTGGTCCTGGAGGGCAGCCAGGATGGCTTCTGGGACTGGCAAGCAGAATCCGGGCAGGTGTTTCTCAGCCCGCGTTGCAGTGAAGTGCTGGGCTATTCACCCGCGGAATTACTCCCCAGCCAGGAAACCTGGGAAAGGTTAGTCCATCCCGATGATTTACCCGCGGCAGTTTCCATGCTTAAAGAGCATATGGGAGGAAAGACCCCTTACTTTACTGTTGAATTTCGCGTCCGCAGTCAATTAGGGCAATGGCACTGGGTTCTGGCCCGAGCTAAAGTGGTTTCCCGCGACGCCAGCGGAAAACCCTTGCGTATGGCCGGAACGGTTTCAGATATAACGCTTCGCAAGCAAATGGAAACCGCTTTGCGCGAAAGCGAAGAGCTATATCGTTCCCTGGTAGAGACTTCTCCCAATGCTATTACCTTATTTGGACTGGACGGTACAGTTTTATTTATCAACCAGCAGGGTGTGGATTTGTTTGCTTGCGGGGAGAGCGCCAACTCACTAAAAGGCACTGATGGCCTGGATTTCCTGGCCCCCGAGGAGCACCTCAGACTCCTTAAGGATTATAGCCAGGCTCTGCGTGAGGGAAGCAAGCGCAATCTGGAATATACCTGTCTGCGACGGGATGGAACCCGCTTCATCGCCGAATTAAACTTTGCGGTAGTCCGGGATGCAGAGGGCCAGCCCGCCTCCATCATTGCACTTATGCGCGACATAACGAAGCGTAAACGTCTGGAGCAGGAAGTACTGGAACACCGCAACCACCTTCAGGAACTGGTACAGCAGCGCACCAAGGCTTTACGATTATCGGAGGAAAAGTTTTCCAAGGCCTTTAATGCCAGCCCCATTGCCATGACCATCAGCACTCTGGAAGAAGGCCGTTACCTGGATGTCAATGAGGCCTTTTGCCGAGCGGTTGGCTATGAACGGCAAGAGATTATTGGCAGGACCTCTCGGGAAATAGGTATCTGGATCCATGGAGACCGCCGGGAACAATGGAAGGATTGTATTCTTAATAATGAGCCTATCCGCAATCTGGAAGTGCAATTTCTTACCCACACCCGGGAAACACGAGTAGGCATTATTTTTATGGAAAGGCTGGACATCGGCGAGGAGCCGTGCATACTAACCATTCTGGATGATATTACTGAACAACGGCGCATTGACATGGAAATGGCCCGTCTGGATCGCCTCCAGCTAATCGGTGAAATGGCGGCCAGTATCGGTCATGAAATCCGCAATCCTATGACCACGGTACGCGGGTTATTGCAATTGCTGGGCTCCGAAGAAGTGTATCAAAAAGACAAAGAATTGCTGGATCTGATGATTGAAGAGATGGATCGGGCCAATTCCATTATTACCGAGTTCCTTTCCCTGGCCAAGGACAAGCGAGTGGAACTGGTTCCTAAAAATCTGGGTGTGGTACTGACCAGCGTGCTGGCCCTGGTTCAGGCTAATGCCATTGCCCAGGACAAGAGGGTGGTGGCGGAAGTTGATCCGGTCCCCGAGCGCCCTCTGGATGAAAAAGAGATCCGCCAACTTATCCTCAATTTGAGCCAGAATGGACTGGAAGCCATGTCCTCGGGAGGAACACTCACGCTAAGGGTTTATTCCGAAAATGATGATGTCATACTGGCGGTTCACGACCATGGTTGTGGAATTGACCCCGAAGTTATAGATAAACTGGGTATGCCTTTTATAACCACCAAGGAGAATGGAACTGGTCTGGGGTTGTCGGTTTGCTATGGTATTGCCGATCGGCATGGTGCCAGCATTGATATAGATACCGGCCCCGGTGGAACCACTGTTTATGTCCGCTTTCCGGGCAAAAAGCGCTTAGGCATTTTACCTGCTTAATTAAAAACCTGAAAAAGAAATGGGTACACCTTACTACAGCATTTCTACAGTATTAAAGGCATTTTCTGTTGGTAAAAACCTGAATATGCTTTCTCATTGAGGCGGGTCAGCGTCCTTGATGATGGTATAGTCCGGTTTTTGGTTCAGCCCGTCTTTATCACTTCCCCTCCCCATCATATGCCTTGGCCCAATGGCCTTTTACCTGCCACTTATATCAAATATTTGAGCTATTTCGCCCTTTTTCTTTGAAATCCAAAAAATTAGGAATATATGTCCCCTCCGACAAACTATGACAAATTATCGGAAGGGAAACCAGGCTGCTCTGTCAAACGATTTTCTCCATAGGGTATGGGGATGGACGTCCGCATAAACCGGAGTCTTTTTTGGAGGGTGAAAAGTGACTTATCACCTCAAGGATCTTTTCGATATACCCCTTCTCGAACAATTCATGCAAAGCTTTTGCGGTATCACCGGAATCAGCACCGCTGTCGCTGATCTGGATGGAACTATGCTGGCCAGGGCTGGCTGGCAACATATTTGCAGTCACTTTCATCGTGCCCACCCCTCCAGTGCTCATCGCTGCCTGCGCAGTGATCAATATATTAATGACCATCTGGTGAATGGCCATTTTATTGGCTACCGCTGCCTGAACGGGCTAATTGACTATGCTACCCCTATTGTTGTCAACAACGTGCACATGGGCACCCTTTTTATTGGCCAATGTTTGCATGAACCTCCCGATATCGATTACTTTCGTCAGCAGAGCCGGGAGCTTGGTTTTGACGAAGAATCCTATCTGGATGCTCTGCGACAAGTTCCGGTGGTTACCGCTGAACAGATGAATACTATTTTGGACGTGTTTGCTTCTATAGCACAGTTTCTGTTTGCCATGGGGCTGGAACGACTACAAAGGTTGAAAGCGGAACAAGCTACCCGCTTCCGGGAAGATCGACTTAATCTAGTTCTGGAAGGAAGCCAGGATGGATTTTGGGACTGGGAGGTGGGCAGTGATCGTGTTTTTACCAGTGCCCGCTGTGGTGAAATTCTGGGTTTTAAGCCCGACGAAGCCCCCTCTTCCATGGATGCGTGGATGGAATTAATCCATCCCGAGGACCTTCCTGTGGTAAAGAAAAATATTGCGGACAATCTGCAAGGAAAGCTCTCTGAATACCACGTGGAATGCCGGTACCGCAATCGAAGCGGGGGATGGTGCTGGGTTTTGGAAAGGGGCAAAGTAGTTAGTCGCAGCCCGGAAGGGCAACCTCTGCGTATGGCAGGAGTAATCACCGATATTACTCAGCGGAAAATAGCCGAGACCGCTCTTAAGGAGAGCGAGGAGCTATATCGTACCGTTGCCGAAACATCTCCTAATGCCATTACGCTTACTGACCTTGACGGCAATATTATTTATATCAATCGCCAGGGGGCACAAATGTATGGGTGGAATGACCCGGGAGAACTGCTCGGCCATCATTATTTAATACTGGTGGCTCCGGAGGAATACGAAAATGCGGAACGGGATCGAAAGGAGGTTCTCCAGGAAGGAGTAAAACGCAATCTGGAATACACCTGTATATGCAAAGATGGCTCTTCCCGTTTTGTTTCCGAATTAAGCTCCGCAGTGGTCCGTGACGCACTGGGGAACCCGCGCGGTTTTATCTCCCTGAGCCAGGATATTAGCCAGCGCAAGCAAATGGAGGAAGAGCTCCTCCAACATCGCCAACACTTGCAAAGTTTAGTCCAGGAAAGAACCCGGGCCCTGCTTCTTTCCGAGGAAAAGTTCTCCAAAGCTTTCAATACCAGTCCGATAACCATGGCCATTACCACTTTGGAAGAAGGGCGGTTTATCGAGGTTAATGACAGCTTCTGCCGCATCCTGGGCTTCTCCCGCCGGGAAATCGCCGGCAAGACATCCCTGGACATTGGTTTCTGGGTGGAGAAGCAGGACCGGCTTAAACTCCAACGCCTGCTCAAGAATAATGGCCGGGTAAGTAATCTGGAAATCGAGTTCCAAACCCGCAATCAAAATGTACGTCTAGGTCTCCTCTCCGCAGAGCGTCTGGATGTCGGACAGGAACAGTGTATTTTGAGTATAGTAACTGATATTACCGAGCGGCGTAATATTGACATGAATATGGCCCGCCTGGACCGCCTGCAACTAATCGGGGAAATGGCCGCCAGCATTGGACACGAAATCCGCAACCCCATGACCACGGTGCGTGGGATGCTGCAACTGCTAAGCAGCGATGATGCCTACCAGGAGGATCGGGAGCTGTTCGACCTGATGATAGAGGAGATGGATCGTGCCAATTCCATTATCAGTGAGTTTCTTTCCCTGGCCAAAAATAAGAGGGTGGAACTGGTTTCTGTTAACCTGGCCACCGTACTCTCCAACGTCCTTCCTCTGGTACAGGCCAATGCCATTGCCCAGGACAAGCGGGTTGCCATCCAACTGGACCCGGTCCCGGAATGCCTGCTGGACGAAAAGGAGATTCGCCAGCTTATTCTCAACCTTAGCCACAATGGACTGGAAGCCATGTCTGCAGGAGGAACGCTCAGTCTGCACGTGTTTGCACAGGATAATGAAATAGTCCTGGCGGTTCGGGACGAGGGGCAGGGTATCCCTGAAGAACTCCTCGAAAAGATAGCTATTCCCTTCTTTTCCACCAAGGAAAAGGGAACCGGACTGGGACTTTCAGTATGTTATGGTATCGCCAATCGCCATAACGCCCATATCGAAATTAAAACAGGCCCCGATGGCACCACCTTCTTCGTACGCTTTCCCTGCCGTATCTATCAGGAAGCACTACGAGCCTGACCTCCCTTGCATTCTAATCGGCCCCGGCCCCATCCTTAGTAACAATTATTCCAAACGTGGCCATTATTTTCTGGGTTGTTAAAAATGAGCAGGAACCTCGGCAGACAAGTCGAAATATATTTATAAAAATGAACAAGGGGGACTGTATGATGAGTGAAGCGGGCGCAGCGGCTATATTGGCCGGGCTTGCGGGTTTTTTGTTTGTGCTTGTTGCCGTCCTGTTAGTGTTTTATGTTCTTAAGTCTATTGGACTAATGACGATGGCCGCTAACAAGGGGATAGAAAACGCTTGGCTGGCCTGGATTCCTATCGCTGACCTCTATATTGCCGGTTCCATTGTTGAGGAAATGGATCTGTTCGGCAATCGTCTGACCAATCTCGGTATGTGGTTGCCGGTAATTATGGTGGGCGGAATGATTATAGGAATTATCCCTGTCATTGGAACGATAATCTCCCTGGCTGCCTTTGTTTTCTTCCTCATGTTTTCCTATCAATTATTCAGCATGTACAGTCCCTCACAGGCCGTCCTTTTTACAGTCCTATCCATTCTTGGCCTGTGGGCGATATTCGTGTTTGTCATTCGCAACAACCAGCCGGTTGGTCAAACCTCATCTGGAGGAAATTTTACAGCCTAAGGCAATAGGCCTATCTGGAAATCTGTCTTTGTAATCTTTGTATAAAAGGGGTTTTCTTATTGGAAAGCCCCTTTTTGATGTTTCTGAACATAGGCCCTGTTGGACAGCATATATGTTTTCCTGCGAGTACAGCCCGTGCGGCTCATCAGCTTGCAACAATGCATTCCCATCTGCAACTTTTTCCCATAAAGTATTTCCATAAACTTTTTCTGCCCCGAACAATTGCGCAACCGCCCTTCACACTTGTCCCCGGACGTGCAGACTTGCAAGGCCTCAATGCAACTGCGCAACAAATAATTGGCCATTAAGCGTAATAAACACCGTTTTCTCCGAAAAGGATACCCGGCACGTTTCTTGCTTGCAAAGATAGTAGGCCCTCGCTGCCAGGGTCCGCCGGTATTGCAATGCCGGTAAACTTTAATATCCCCCACCCGGGGGCGGGGTGGCACGGTAATTCCCTCTGCCATCCCCGCTCCATTATCTAGAGAGAAAATAGAAAAGGAGGAGGAGTATGTCCAATCATCAAGCTTCCTGGACCTCAGCAGGACCCGCTGGTCTGGTAGCCCTGGCGGTAGCCTGCTTTGTCTTTTTTGCGCTCCTGACAGGAAGAGTGGAGCACTCGGCCATACCCATTATGGGCCTGTGGCTTATCGGGGGTTTTGTTATCCAGTTGGTAACCGCCCTTCTGGAACTAAGAGAAGGAAATATGCTGGGAGGAAATGTCTTCACCTTCTTCAGTGCTTTCTTTATGCTGGTCACCGGGGTGGAAATGCTTTTCAAATTCTGGGCCGCACATAACAATGTGGCCATCGATGCGCGTATTAGTGGTTACTCATGGCTGGCTATCAGCGCTGCTATCACTCTTTGGTTCCCAGCCTATCTTACCGGACCAAAAAGCCTTTCCCTGGTTGTCGGTGCCCTGGTTCCCGCCCTGTGGATTATTGCCTTCAAGGACCTGGGAATCGCCGGTGCTGCCTGGGCGAATGCAGCCGGTTACCTGGCCCTGATCGGCGGCTTGATGGGTATTTATACCTCCGCCGCCATGGTCCTTAACAACAAGTTCGGTAAAGTCATCCTGCCCTTTGGTGCCCCGTTTATAAAGCTGGAACCCGACCAACCGGCCACCCTGGGGGAATAGATGAAGGACTGAAGCCGGTATCCCTGGCAGCTTATTTACCGCCCCAACCCCACCGGCCTTCAGGGGCGGTTTTATCCTCAACCCTTTAAAAAGCGGTCAGCGTGAAATCGCCTGACCGCTTTTGATGTCGCGGATGAGGGGTGGTTAACACACCCTTTTCCTTCATACGACCGTTGTCCGGGCTGAAATTGAACCTGCTGCCTTAAAACCTGTCGCGAGGAGGTTGGCTTCCATCAGAAATCGCAGGAATTAACCGTCCGGGGAAAAGGGATTACATCGCGGATGTTGCCTACTCCAGTTAAATACATAATGAGCCTTTCAAAGCCCAGCCCAAAACCGGCATGCTTGACTCCGCCGTATTTCCTCAGTTCCAGATACCACCACAGGTCATCGGATTTTATGTTCATTTCCTGCAGGCGTTTTTCCAGTAGCTCGAGCCTTTCCTCCCGCTGACTCCCCCCAATCAATTCCCCTACTCCCGGCACCAAGAGATCCATAGCGGCTACAGTTTTTCCGTCCTCATTTTGGCGCATGTAAAAGGCCTTGATCTCCCGGGGATAATCGATGACGAAAACCGGCCTTGCAAATGCCTTTTCCGTGAGATAGCGTTCATGCTCGGTCTGCAAGTCACGGCCCCACTCCACCGGATAGTCGAAATCCTCTGCCGATGCTTGTAAAATCTCGATGGCCCGGGTATAAGATATATGAGCAAATTCCTGGCTGACGATGCCCTGCAGTCGTTCCTTAAGTCCTTTATCCACAAACTGGTTGAAAAACGCCATTTCTTCCGGGGCGTTTTCCAGAACATAGCTGATAACATACTTAACCATGTCTTCCGCCAAACGCATATCGTCCTCAAGGTCGGCAAAGGCGATTTCCGGCTCGATCATCCAGAATTCAGCCGCATGGCGCGGGGTATTCGAGTTCTCCGCCCTAAAGGTAGGGCCGAACGTATAGACTTTGCGAAAGGCCAGTGCAAAGGCTTCCGCTTCCAATTGGCCGCTCACGGTCAAATTGGTGCGGCGGCCAAAAAAGTCCCGGGAAAAATCTGCTGCCCCCGCTTCGGTTAGCGAGGGCTGGTCAGCGTCCAGGGTAGTAACGCGAAACATTTCCCCGGCCCCCTCCGCATCACTGGCAGTGATAATGGGAGTATGGACATAAACAAACCCCTGTTCCTGGAAAAACTTGTGAATTGCAAAGGCGGCCAGAGAGCGCACCCGGAAAACCGCGGAAAACAGGTTGGTACGAGAACGCAAATGGGCTACTTCCCGCAAAAATTCGCGGGTATGCCGCTTGGGCTGGATAGGGTAGTCTTCCGGCGCGTCCCCCTCCAGGACCACCTCCCGGGCTTTGATTTCAAACGACTGCTGGGCCTGGGGCGTTGCCATTACCATTCCCCGCACAGTTACCGCCGCCCCCACGTGAAAGCGGGCTATTTCTGCAAAATTAGCCAAAGCTTCTTTTTCATATACGACCTGTATACTATTAAAGTGGGTTCCGTCATTAAGCGCCAGAAAGCCAAAATCCTTCTGATCCCGATTGCTGCGAATCCAGCCGCTGACTTCGACTTCCTGGTTCACATATTCTGCCGTATCTTTTACCAGTTGCTTGACTACTAACTTTTCCATGCCGACTCCTCCCAAGCAAATAAAATGCCACCCTACATCTTCTCTTTCTATTATGATGCTTCCTGTTAATTTAGAAACCTGCGCTGACATCCTTATAACACTGCCAGCCCCGGTTAAATCCATTGGAAATCCTCAATTTTTAATAAATACAGGATTTATTTCCTATTTTTTTCGTCTAAGTGCTATAATGGAACAAAAAAGATATAACTGTCAAAAGGGGGTCTCCGGGATGGTAGGTATTTCTTTAACCAGTTTACCATTGGGGAAAACCATGGCCCGTGACCTTTACGACGAGAAGGGTCGTCTGTTGTTGCCCCGGGGGACGGTCTTGCAGTCTTTTCATGTGCAGAGCCTGCTTCGCTTGGGGTACCATACCGTCTATGTAAGCGAAGGCGATGGACCTGTCAGAGATAAGAGCGCCCTTCCGTCGGCTTATTTAACAGCGATAGAGGGATTCCGCCAGATAATGGATACCCTTATGCAAGAGGGTGAGGCTGGCCGGGACCAGGTGGAAGAAACAGTTGAACAACTGTACCCCCATGTGCTGGAGACCAATAATATCCTTTCCTGCCTGCGTAACCTGCGTTCCCGGGATGAGTACACTTATCAGCATTCAGTTTCCGTTTCGGTACTGGCCATTAAACTGGGCCAGACCATGAAAATCCCCCGGGAGGATCTGAAAGCTCTGGGGACCGCCGGACTTTTACATGATATTGGCAAGTGCCGTATTCCTTTGAACATATTAAACAAACCGGGTAAACTTAATGATGAAGAATGGAAGCTGATTAACTGCCATCCCGTTTATGGATATGAAATCGTTAAAAAGATGCACTTTGATGATGCCCGAGTAGGGCTGTCTGTTCTGCAGCATCATGAACGCCTGGACGGCAGCGGCTACCCCGAAGGTAAAACGGACGGCGATATTCATTATTTTGCTCGTATTGTAGCCGTTTCAGACGTGTTTGACGCCCTGACCTCGGAACGCTTCTACCGTCGCCGGGTACCCATGATTCCTGCTATTAAGGAAGTAATATCATCAACCAGCGGCCATCTGGATCCGCAAATAAGTTGCCAGTTATTACGATACATTTTAGATGTTCTTCCCGGAGAGGAGGTACTTCTCAATACCGGGGAACTGGCCACCGTCATAAGGACTTTTGAAGCCGATCCGGCCCGTCCGCTGGTCCGCATCGGAGAACGCTTTGTCGACCTGCGCACCGAGCACAAAATGCGGGTTATGGATCTCTGGGCTTAAGCAGCAAGTTTAGTTTCCTCGATCTCTTTAGTCCAACCTTCCAGAAAGGAGCTAACCTTGAATCTAATTCAGATTGATAAAGATAAATGTCAGCGCGACCGTATCTGCGGTCTGGAGTGTCCCGGTAAGCTAATCGAATTCCGCGGAAAGGGTGCTTTCCCGAGCACGATAGAAAATGCTGCCGAGTTCTGCATCAGGTGCGGGCATTGTGTAGCAGTATGCCCCAATGGAGCCCTGACTCTGGAAAACATTTCTTCGGAACAACTTCTCCGGCTGGATAAAAACCTGCTGCCCGGGCCGGAACAGGTTCGACATTTGCTAATTTCCCGCCGATCTATACGCACCTACAAGAACAAGATAGTAAAACGCGAGATACTGGAAGATCTGATTGGGATTGCCCAGTACGCCCCCACCGGCAGCAATAAACAGCAAGTTTACTGGCTGGTCATTGAAGACCCCGCTGAGAGCAACCGCCTGGCAGGCCTGGTAGTGGATTGGATGAAATTACTGCTGGAGCAAACCCAGGATGAGGCTTTAAGCCGCCGTTACCAAAGAATCATAAAAGCCTGGGACAATGGCGTAGACCGGATCTGTCGTCAAGCTCCGCATGTGATTGTAGCCCATGCCCCAGAGAATATTCCTGCCGCTGGGACTGATTGTGTAATTGCACTTTCCTACCTGGAACTGGCTGCTTACTCTCAGGGATTGGGTACCTGCTGGGCCGGGTACTTTAACAGCGCCGCGAATTTCTACCCGCCTATGCAGAAGGCTTTAAACCTGCCAGAAGGACATCGGTCTTGCGGAGCCTTGCTAATTGGCTATCCTGTCTATGGCTACCAGCGTATTCCAACGAGGAATGCAGCCCAAATTATTTGGCGGTAGGGTTTGATCGACAAGCGGAAGGCTCGCAACCACTGAAAAAATATCTTGGCCCTGGTTGGGATGCATAAATATTCCGTCGCCAATACGCCGCATGGGTGACACCAGCTGCTCGTCTCGCTGCTCCAGGGGACGTTCCCATTCGCATCCTTGAAAGATAAAACAAGCCCCCTGTTTCCCGCAATCTAAGCAAAGGAGGCAGCAAGGTTTGAGGTTCTTGCAATACGTACTGGGTGCTTTGGCCGTAATAATCATTCTGGTCCTGATTGTTTCCGCGGTCGCTACTGCCGCATTCAACCAAATGGTTGAGCGGGAAACGAATTTGCTCCTTAAAACAGCCCCGCAACAAAGCCAGCTAGTAACTGTATCAGAGCTGCAGGGATTGCCCGGCTGCGTCCAAAAATGGCTAAAGACTTCCCAGGTAGTGGGAAAAGAGAGAATTCGCACCGTACGAGTTAAACAGACCGGCAGCATGAGAACCCAGCCCGACACTGCCTGGATGCCTTTTCAGGCACAATACGTCTATACCACAGACCAACCGGGGTTCATCTGGTACGCCCGGGTTAAAGCCGCTCCCCTCATCTACCTTTTGGGACGTGACAAGTATTACCAAGGAGAAGGGAGTATGCTTATTAAACTGCTGGGCGTGGTGGACGTAGCCAACGAACAGGGGAAAGAAATTGACCAGGGCACACTGCTGAGGTTCCTGGCAGAGATGATGTGGTATCCATCCGCAGCACTTAACCCCTATATTGAGTGGGAAGAAATCGACAGGCTATCAGCGCGTGCTGCCATGAACTACCAAGGAGTAAACGGAAGCGGGGTTTTCCGCTTTAATGAACAGGGTGATGTGGTAGAATTCAGGGCCGAGAGGCCCCGGGCCGTGGACGGTCGGTTTGAGATGACCCCCTGGATAATACCGGTAAAAGACCACCGGGTTTTTGACGGAGTCCGTATCCCATCTTCAGGTGAAGTTATCTGGGAACTGGATAACGGGGAATTCAACTGGTTTCACTTTAAAACCCTGGAGGTGGAATATAACCGGCTCCAGTCGTAATAGCGGGGACGGTCCTTAACTTGCTTTGCGGGGAGAAAGCAGGCCAAGGTCACAACTATTTCATCCATACCCATTCTATTCTTCAATTTGTCTAACATTAATATCAAGCTATAGATCAGATAGCCAGCTAATCGGCATCGTCGCGAATGCTTATCGACCTGCAGATGTTTTAAACTCAGCCAACCTCGTACATTCGATCATCCGCCCCAGCGTTTGCAAGGTAAATACCTTTCCCCGGGTAGCCAGGAGCATTTTCCTCATATCTTCCCTGCGCACCCCGAAGCCCCTTCCTCCGATACACGCAATAACCTCGAACCCAGTCTTGCCGTCATTTACGAAAGTGGAGCTAAGCTCTCCCAGATGTTGAATACGGGTTGCCTTATCTCTAGCTGTTCCATCGTCTTCGGTTATCTTGGCCTCAATTACCACGTGGGGATTGAATTCACTAGGAATAATAAAATCAGGTGTCTGGTCAAATCCGGCAATCTTTTCGGCACGTTTGGTCTTGCGGAAGCTAATACCTGCAGAGGTAAGTAGTTCCTCAATAGCAGATTCCAGGCTGTCTCCTATCAGGTCAGATACTGAATCGCGATGGCCGGCGAAAGGCCTTCCTAAAAAACGTTCATACAAGAGCATCGAATATGGAACTCCCATTCCGGCCAGATTTCTTAATCCAGCCACCCCTTGCCTGGTATCGGCTTTATCCAGCCTATGCAACTTGCCCGTATCAGTCTCGGAAAATGGTGCATTAACAAGCTGACAGGCTGTTGAAATTAAGGCTTTTACCCTCAGCACAGTCTGCTCACTTTGAGGCAAAGGTCTGGAGGGATTGAGGCGTATATTTCTATCCAGGGTGCGCGCAAAGCCCTGGTTGATTTCCGTCCCGGTTCGTTGAGTGGTAATATAAGCCCATTCCGGTGGAGTAAAACCCAGGATACTGCGCAATATGATTAAAACCAGCGGAGACTCTTGAACAGCTCCCATAATTTTATCAGGATCCATGATTTGGAAACCCTCTGTGGCCTGTTTAAGAACCTCATAACCCTGTTCAAATACGGGAAATTCGATAAAACCTTTTCCTCTGGGCATGGTCATAAAATCCGATTCCAAAGAAGAGAATATTGCCGAGACATAAGGTTCAATATCCAGAACCATCTCCTCATAGTCTGCTTCAAAAGGAAATCTCACTGCGGTCCCCCCCATAATCCCCGGTTTTCTCCAAAGCAACCCACTTTTGTTTCTCCGGTGCGGAAGCGTTGGCAAGTATGTGCTTTCTAACTTCGGGCCACCCTCCCCAGGATTCAAGCTTATCAGTCACTCGAGTCATTTTTACATGTGCACTGGCTTGTTTGGTCCAATCATCTTTTAAATGCCACACAGCCAGTCGAATCAGGTGTCCATAAGCGATGCAGCGCATATCCCCTTGGGTGTACTTTACACCGCCCTTTTCCAATTGCATCAAATCTTGAAGTACCAGGTGAGCAATTTCTTTAGCAGTTGAAACGACGGTATGCCTGGCAACCGTTCCGGTTGAACGGCAAACAAAAACCGTATCCATGATAGATGAACCAGTTCCATTTATGTGAATGGATGCACCCATCTCCGCTGGACAGGGCAGAGATGCAGAACAAACCAGCCCGGAATCCAGAAGTGCGACGGCTACCGGAATATAAGCCTTTAAGTCATTATGGTGATAAGTGAAAACAAAAGGGGCTCCCGGTTTCAGAGCTTGAGCCATATTTTGAAATACTCGGGACATCCCCTCCAGGAATTCTGCCAGGCCTCGTTCCATGGCGAAATTTCCAGTAAGTTCATCTTTATCACGGGTGGTATTTTGCTTAAATAGCAAGCGGTCAGCTCCTGCCAGGCGACGCAGCCACACATAGCAAAAGTCCATTAATTCAGCATACTGAACATTGCCAAAGTAAGGAGGGTCAGTCATAACCGCGTCTAGAGATGCAGGCGGCAGTTCCAGTTCAGTAGAACTGGAACAGTACAACTTTGCTATCTTAAACTGATTACCGTTTTTATTACCATCGTTTGACCCAATCCACTCTCCCTGGATCGGGATCTGAACTTTTCTTCCGTTGTGGTGCCTTATTTCAAATGGACTCCGGCAATACTCTTTGGCCCGGGCATATTTTTCTATAATATTGCTCCAACCACCGCTGCCGACAGTGCTTCCTTTTCTTTCATCAATGATTCCCAGTAGATTTGATTCGCATTGCATCAAGCCCACAGGAAAACCATGCACTGAGAAAATATCCAGAGATTTTAAGGCGCTGGTATCATAACGGCAAAGCATGTTCTGATAGCGTAAAAGGTCCGATAGATTAGTAGCCAGGGCCTCCTTTACCTCCCCTGGAGGCAAGCCATCTATAAACCTGCAGCTCTGTTCCAGCCCCAACAACTGTCTTGAATTAAACAACTCCAGATATTTCCGATAGCCCCAGCGATGTAGCCGGGTGGACTCGTCTCCTGCCAGGATTTCCTCTTCCGGGACGAAATAACTCGGAGTTAAACTCCATTCATGATCGGCTTGTTGGAACTTATGCAAATCCCGCTCATCCGGTTTTTTAAAGAAACGTCCCTTATGTACCAGCTTGCATTGAGGACAATAGTATTCAATAGCCACCATACGGTGAGTTGGGGCTCCCATGCTGGGGCGAGGATAGCGGTTGCTTGCACCACAGTATGGACAGATCGTACGGTTGCCTCGGGCCCCCCCCCTTTCCTGCAAGGGTGAGGCGCAAACCCGACAGGATTTGGGATGCTTTGGATCGGTCACCTCGTTCAACTCGCCGCAATTTCCGCAAATTAACACATAGTAGGGATGACGCTTATTGGCTGACAAGGTATAGCCCGGAAATAAGTCAATAATTTTTCCGCAGTCCTCACAGGGGAGGGTTTTAACCCACAGGAAATATTTAACCTCGGCGGCTTCGTTTCCGCATATCGTACAGCGAGTGAGATAGTAGTCACCTACCTGCTGGCGCAGAATATCCCGGAGAGCATTTGCCGTAAACCGGTACTCTTCCAAGTCAAGGTTGGCCAGTTCCCGTTCTACGATCCAATAAGCCATGGGGTTAATATCGCAACCTATAGTGTTGCATCCCAGACGGTTAGCCTCCAAAACCGGCGTACCGCCCCCCATGAACGGATCAGCCACCGTAACCCCGCTGAGTTTATGGGAACAATAGAAAGTATCCGGCAAACACCCGGATACAAACTCAGACAACAAAAGGCCCCGGAACAAGGTCCCCGGGCGGCGGGCAAACCATTTATGAACAGCTATGATTGGCCGGTAGTTCTGTTGAATCTGCTTCTCCCGTAACGCCAAATTGGCCAAAAAAGGAATATCAAAATCCTTCTCTATCACAGATTAAGCCTCCGTTATGTTCTGAGAGATAATTTCGACAAGCAGCGGGAATAAACCTTTAGTGAAAAAAGTTTACCCGTTTATAATTAGACCCGACGAATGGTCCGTTCTGCTGCTACATCTGAGAATATTTTAATCCTCAAGCTGTACATCCCTTATTCTCGGATCGTCCAAAAATTCAGACACCGTCATATCAAGGCCTCTGGAAATTCGAATCAAAGTAGCCAATTGCGGGTTTTTGCTCCTGCCTTTCAGAATACCATCCACAGTCGACTGGGTTAAGCCAGATAAAACCGCCAATCTATTAATGGTTATTCCCTGTGCCACACAGAGTTCCATAATCCTTTCCGCTAATATTTCCCTTAAATTCATCATTCCACCCCATAAACCAACTAACGATATATCGTTAGAACTATTTTACCAAAGACTTTTCGCCACTCATTAACCACGTGACGTTGACTGTAACGAAAAATGGAAGTATAATTTCGTTAACGCTCCGTGGTTAATTGTGGGAGAGGGGGATAATTATGGCTGGGGAAAGAGGTTTCTCCTCATCCATCAAAAAATACCGCCTGCTGAAGGGCTGGAGTCAGAGTCGTCTGGCCCGGGAGTCGACGGTGTCGCAGACCTATATATCCGAGTTGGAGGCGGGCAAATGGACTCCGAATCTATCAATTCTGCGTAAGCTGGCGGCCGCCTTGGGGATTTCCGTTTCCTCCCTCCTGGATGATGAAATCGAAGGAGGTGATGAGGATGCACAAGTCATTATTCGGAGGGTGGCATTCCAAGCTTATTGATAAGCAGCCAGACCAGTACGGGGAATTGCACCGACATACCTCTTCTCTGGACATGCTTTCGGAAACTATGGAGCAGATAGAGCTGCAGCTCGAGTTTCTAACCGGTTTGGTTTACCGGCTGGCTAATGAACCAGGCAGTGCTAAAGACGATAGCATTACTATTCTGCGTAACCCCAGAGAAATAGCCGATTACGTGTATAGGAATAAAGCCGCTTGTGTGATGTTCACTTCACCGAAGCATATACCGGTGGTTTTGAAACACCAGGAGTTGGGCTGGGTGAAAGACCCTGATGAATTTGCAGATTGGCTGATGATATACTGGACCCCAGAAACTCTGGTTGTTGCGGTTCCTTAGTTTTTAAGAAAAGACATTGACGCCTGTAAAATGCTGCTGTCCTTTTCTGTTATGGGCATATCATTTAAGACATCCCCCACTTTGGCAAGCAGGTATCCGTTTCCGACATTCGCTTCTGTCCTGCAAAGGCAAAGTTCAAACCGACTATTTTATAAATGTTATCCAGGCTTAAATCAGCCTGGCAAGTGTGGAATACCTTTTTTTCTTACGGCAATGTATAATAAGCCGTCATGCTTCACTCGTTCATAGTATAATTTTGCCATGAAGAACAATTATTTTTTGGGGGGAAAGATGACTGTTTGGAAAAAAGAAATCTTTATAGTGATCTTGATTATACTGGTTGCAATTCCCGTCAGTTTTATCTATGACAGCTTCAACGGCAACTCGATTGGCCAATATATGGCAAGGCAGAAAATGGCGGATTACTTGGAAACACATTATCCACAACAAGCGTTTAAAATTGATAGGGTATATTACGATTTCAAATTCGGTGGTTATACGGGTAGTATCTCTTCCCCCCGGGACTCAACTATACGGTTTATGCTGCGCACTCGAAACTACGGCGATATTTACGATCAATACATTGATAAATATGCCCGGGATCAGGCGCTAAGTAAGCGATTCTCAGAGCAGGTCTCTCAATTGGTTCTGACCACAGCTAAGAACCAGGTGATGGAAACATCAAAAGTAACCGCAGACATTTATATCAAAAAAGGTAAATATGCACCCACAACTGATTACTCCCCGGAAATGGAGGAACATTTCACCGCGGAAATCCGTTTTAGCGGTCGGAAAATATCTGCAGACGACTTTTTGGAAAAATCTATTGCCGTTCGAGACGCTGTTCTGGCCAAAGGCTTTAAAGTTGACGAATTTGGTTTCGATTATGAGTGGGGTGTTAAAGGTGAAGGTTATAGTCTGGATGTTTCCCGTGAACAGCTAACCGCTTCCCAGCAAGAGTTAACGCCCTGTTTGATAAATTACGAAAATTTCAATGCCAGTAAACACTAAAGGGGCTCCGGTTGGCAAGCTGTTGTTTTGGATGGCTGTCGGCGTGATTCTCTGGAGCACGCTGTTAACCACCGTTGGTTCCCTGGGAATCCCGATTTTCCAATAGCCCTCTTATCAATTATGCCTCCCTGACTCACTTACACGTAAACTAAACCGGATACATCCATTGGAACTGCCCGCGGTATTGACAGGCTCCTTCAGGAATCCTATAATGCATTTACTAGTTTACTAAATTAGTAATTTAGTAAACCACAAGGGGGCAGCTTGATGAAAATACCCACTACTTTAAAACACAAACCGGTTATCATCTCGGAAAACTATGAAAATGTCGACGGCAGATATGCTTATAATTCGGATGCCAAAGGCCTTTCGCTGGGATTGGCCCAATGGAATGACCGGGGCAAGGTAGATATTTCCGCCAAAGTATGGAGATATACCGGGGAAAAATGGTCCCGGCAGTCGGAAGAGCTGCCGCTGCACCGGGTTCTCGATTTGGCTATTTTGGTCTGCCGTGCCCAACTCCATTTTCAAGAGGCTTATCGCTATGAGCACTTGTATGACACGGAAAAACCGGTTATAGACCGGGTGGGTTTGCAAGGGGACGCTATGACCGTAGCGATTTGTACCGACAATGAAAAGATCCAGGAAGACATCAAATTATTCCGCCAGGCACTCAGTAATGATGATGAGATTATCGGTGAACGCTTGCGAACTTTGTCAAGGCTATTGAAAGAGTTGGGGTATTGATAAATGAGCCGGACCAGGAAAAAAGTAAATATCGCCATCTTCCTCGACGATACGGGAAGAATAACGCAAATTCCTGTCCCCCGTAGAACCAAGCTGCCGGTCCTGGCCTACCTGGCCAGCAAATTTGAGGAAGATCGGATCTACAGCGAAAAAGAGGTCAATGCCATCATTGCTGCGTGGCATACTTTTGGAGATTATTTTATTTTGCGACGTTTGCTGATTGATTACAGCTTGCTTGATCGGACCGCCAATGGAGCTAAATATTGGGTGGTAAAGAAAGCGGATGCAGAAGGAGGTCTAGCTGATGGATAGGAAAAAGGAATTAAAGTTGCAGTACCAGCAGATGAAACCAGCGATGGGCATATTTTTAATTTGCTCGCGGATCAGCAATAAGTGTTTCCTTGAAGCAACACCCGATCTTAAAGGTCGAATTAATTCTACTAGGTTTAAGCTGGAAAGTGGTGCCCATCCCAATCGCGAGCTGCAAAGGGAATGGCATGATTATGGCGCAGGCAATTTCAGCATCGAAATCCTGGAGCATCTTGCTTATGACCGGGAGGAAGCGAAAACCGACTATACGGAAGATTTGGCTTTGCTGCAGATGATTTGGGAAGAAAAACTGGCCCGGGAAAATAAGGTGTTTTATAAAAAATAGCCTGCTTGGCGGGGGGAGTATCACTAGTGGTCAATAATCCCGTCCCCTTGACACTCTAATTAGATCTGTACTTTTATTAAGGATATAATTAGAATAACTGGTGTCGGCAAGGATGACTCCGGCTGGTAAAAGGAATACTTTCCTTAGGAGTGACGGCTGACAGCCGGGATTATGTCCAAGCACTTGCCGGAGCCCGCGTAGTTGTTCTTTCCCTTAGGTATCAGGTTGGTTCGTTAGGAAACAGCCCTGGGGGACGCAACGAATCTCATACACGAAATCTAATTAATCGGGAGGCGGTTTTATGAATACGGTTGAAAAGGCACTCATGCACGCACTGTTTGTTCACCTGCACCACAACACCGATAAGGCGATTGATTTTGCTCTGTTCAAACAGCTTAATCAAAAAATAGACCAGACCTGGCCCGGGGCTTTGCTGGTAGGGCCGGATGCCAATGATGATGCCGCTGTGGTTAAAATTCCTGGTTCAGACTGCTTTATTACCGCTAAAATGGAAAGCCATTGTTCCCCCAGCGTTCCCCGGCCTTACGATGCCGCCGCTACCGGTGCCGGGGGAGCGATGCGGGATGTGGTTGCCATGGGTGCCAGACCCATGTTCCTGTTGGATTTTATCGGCACCCGCCCGCTGGAAGACGAGGTGATCGTGGGTCCCTGTGGTTTTGATGGCAAATGCACTTGCGGCAACTGTGAGATAATGACCAGTAAGGACAGGATTAACCTGATGCTTAAAGGGATGGCGGACATGTGTGAGACCATGGGGGTATTCGTGGTGGGAGGTGGCTTTTCTACTTCCTTCAGTGATATCGTCCCAGCAGTGGTAGTGTCTGTTATCGGTAAACAAGTCACGGAAAAACCTCTTACCAAGCCAGCCAAATCTGCCGGCGATAAAATCATTATAGTCGGGGAAACGGGGACCGATGGCAATGATACCCTGTACAGAGCCGGTCTGGTGCCAGTGATGCAGCCCGCTCTAGCTCTTTTCCCCGAGGAGAGAACTACTATGGAAGCTACCCTGGCCGCTTTCACTACGGGAAAGATTAAAGCTTGTTCTGACCTGGGGGCGGCTGGTATTGGCGCTGCCGTATGCGAATCGGCCCGTTTCGGAGGATTAGGGGCCAAAGTTGAACTGGACCAAGTTCCGGTGCGAACTACGGAAATTACTCCGGAAGAAATCTTTATCTGTGAGAGCCAGGCGCGTATGTTGCTGCAAGTCGAACCGGGACATGTTGACGAAGTGCTGGAGGCTGTCCGCAGCAAGAACGGTATTGCCGCCGTTATTGGCGAAATAACTGACCGCGATTATAGTGTTTTCGAATACCAGGGGAAAGTAATCGCTACTATACCCAATCATCCTTCCCCGGAACTCCTGCGGAAGCTGACCGACTAGGAAACCGCAGTTCTTGATAGTCCAGGAGGTATTAGGGCTGTTTTATACAACAGCCCTAGTACCTCCTTTTTGTTCGCTCACCACGCTCATTTGGACCTCTTATTTTCCGCGGTGTTGATTAGAATGACATCTCGCCAAAACCCAGGCTGCACCCGGGCCCAACGTTTAAATTGATTGGCCTTCTTCCCGGACCCGTCCCCTGTTTATTTATGGTACGGCTCATTTTTGAGAATCTTGAAGCCGCGGTAGATCTGTTCGGCCAGGATGAGTACGGCCATTTGATGGGGGAAGGTCATGAGGGAGAAAGATATGGACAGGTCTGCCTGGCATTTAAGGTCGTTGGAGAGGCCGTGAGAGCCGCCAACTACCAGGTTGACACGGCTATGGCCGGAGCCGTTCCATTGAGCGACGTGGCCGGCCAAGTCCTCCGAACTCAGTTGCCTCCCCCGACTATCCAGCACTATCAGCAAATCGTCATTCCCCAGTAGAGAGCGAATACGCCCCGCTTCCTTTTCCAGGACTTTTTCTACCTCTTTTGGTCCTGCTCTGGGACTAACCTTCTCCTCCAGTCCGTCAACCAGCTCCAGGTTGCAATAGGGCCCCAGACGCTTGAGGTATTCATGAATACCATCTACATAAAAGGGCTCTCGAATTCTGCCTACGGATATTATGCGGTATTTCACGGTGCTTCCTCCCAACACAGGGGTTCCAGAATATATGCAAAGGTTATGCCATGGGGCCTAACACGATACTTGTCTATTCCAGTGTATCCCAAGTGGTAGCAAAGTGCACAGCGAGTAATTGTAAAAAAGTAGCCGGGTGTGGCTACTTTGTTTACAATTGGTCTCTTTCCCCGGTGGAAAAAAATACATTTTAGCCCGGGGTGTCCCCCAAAGGTAGGCACGCATAGTATAGAGCAAACCATTTTAGACCTATTTAAAGGAGGGTTGAATAATGCCTCAACCGGGCAAAAAACCGCTTAACTTTGTCAGTTCCGTTCCCGCCAGCGGCAGCACCAATGTCTCCACCAGCCTACGCACGATTACCCTGTTATTTGACAAAAACGTTGTCGATAATTCTGTCTGGACCAACAATCGCAGTCAAATAAAGATGTGGGCAGGTCCCTTTAAAATCCCCATCCGCATATCCCGTAGCGCCGCCTTCTCTGAACGACGTAAAATTTTTGTTACGCCAGTCAATGGCCTGGTCGCCAATACCAAGTACACTATCGCCGTTTATCCGGACTTGACTTCCAAAGCAGGGGAAAAGCTGGGGAAAACTGTTATCATTACCTTTACCACTGCCAAGGCCAGGGCGCCAAAACCGCCCCAGCCCGTCCCCATTCCGGAAGAATAGTTTTCCACTCTTACCGCCCGGGTATAGGGTCTTATCCCTTGCCCGGGACGATCTCCAACCCTCTTGTGGCATATTTTCCCTCCCGGACGATGGGGACGCCTTCTGCGGGCCTTTTTAGGAGGCCAGCTTGATTTTTACGCTCCTGGCTTCGGGCTTCCCGGCTCCGGA
>CAZLYH010000011.1:0-7202 GCA_964563775.1 uncultured Syntrophomonadaceae bacterium
AATCCCACCAGTCCGCCGACACCTGATTTACCTGTTACAGTACCGATGGCGTAAGAGTTGGTGATTGTCCCCACATTCAATCCCACTAGTCCGCCGGTCTCATATCGACCAGTAACAGCAGCATTCTCCAGTTTCACATTCTGGATTTGGGCAGCAGTTCCAGTAACACCAAACAAACCTACGTAATCCGTGGCACTCCGGTTAATGTTAAGATTGCGGATGGTTTTGCCATTGCCATTGAATGTACCTGTAAATGAAGATTTATTACTACCGATGGGCTCCCAACCCTCACCTTCATTATACGGCGCAACACCCAGGTCAATATCTGCTGTCTGTATAAAATGCTTATCAAGGTGATATCTCACATTGTTGAGTTGTTCGGCGGTTGCAACCTGATAGGGGTCTTCTACAGTGCCGCTGCCACCGGCAAATATTATATATTTAAATGCGGATACCCCGCTGCTAACTGTGCCATCTGTCGCAATAGCCTTAATGGTCATGTTGGATGCTACTTCTATTTCATTGGTATACAAAGTGCTGCCGGTTGCCGGCTCGCTGCCATCGGTCGTATAATAAACCGATGCTGCTACGGTTGGTGTTTCCAACTTAACTTTTTGCGTTCCACCATAAGTACCCGCTGGTGGGTCTGCGGTCGGAGCCTCTACTGCATAAGCCGCTATGGAAGTAGTAAACAGAAATATCATAGCCAGCAGGAGGACACCAAAACTTCTCTTTCCTTTCAGAAAGCGGGTAATTCCATTGAATATGTTATTAATCATTTTTGTTTCCATCTCCTTTGTTTTTTGTAAAACAGCAGGTCAGCCACTCCTTTTCATCCCGTCCAGCATTTCATGGCAGTACAGCATCAGGCTATCGCTCCAGCGGATGCAGTCTTTGTCAGCCAGTTGGCCACTTTGGAAAAAATCGCTGTCGACCAGGGCGGCAAAGCGTGTGGTCTGCAGTTTGGGCTTGAGGTCGTATATAAAGCTGGAGCCGTTGTCAAGTTCAACGGCAATTTTGTAATCGTCCAGCAGCTGCACCGAACCCATTTTGCTCAAATCTCCCCCTTCTTTCATAAAAAAATCTACTATGTTTAAAACTTAGTAGATTTTTTCAAATATGGGTATCACATAAAAGTACCATTTTGAAACTGAAACAATCAGTTTACCAACTCATAAATGTAAATTGCTGGTAATAGGCGGGTATGCTATAATAAATTTGAAAAGGAAGTATTGAGGTTGTGATATAAAGGTATGGAACCATCGGAAAAATATATTTATTGGGAAGAAGCTGCTAAATACGATTTGGAAACAGCTAAAGCGATGTTAGCAGCCGGGCGATATGTATATGTGGTTTTCATGTGCCAGCAGGCGATTGAGAAGCAGGTTAAAGGGCTTCATGTATTATATACAGGTGATGAAGCAAAGCGAACACATAATATATGGATTATATTTGATGCTATTTTCGGTAAGGAGGAATATAGCAGCCTGGTAGTGGACAAATCGTTTGACGATAAAGTTACGGAACATAAACCATTTTTTGCAGATTTATTGTATTACTATATTTCTGAACGATATCCGGCTTATAAGCAAAAGGTATCAGAAAGGGTTGGTGGGGTAAAAGCAAAAGAGGTTTTAACCAGGACCGAGGAGGTGTTTTTGTGGCTGCAATCCCTGAGTCAATTCAGCAAACCATAAAAGATTATATAAAACAGATAAGGAACCAGATTCCAGTTGAAAAGGCGTTTATTTTCGGTTCATATGCCCGGGGAACATATACTTCCGACAGTGATATTGACCTGGCCATTTTTTCAAGCCATTTCGAAAATATGGAAAGGATTGAAGGATTTCGCTTTTTATTTTTACAGGCAATGGATTATGATATTGATTTGCAACCGCAACCTTTTACTCTACAAGAATTTAGAGAACCTCTGGGAATTGTAGAGGAAATAATAACATATGGAATTGAGATTGATTAGCAAGCTTATATAAAAGAGGCTACTACCACAATTTATCCGGTAGTAGCCTCTTTTTAATTATTCTTTGGAAGTAAAACAAGCAATTTTTAAGTTACCGTCTTAATCCATTGTCCCGGGTCATAGCAGTCTTCCAATCATAACCGCCAGGTCATATGTTTGAACGCCTTGCCAATTAATCTCGCATTTGTAATGACTTTGTAAAGCGTTTGTGAGTAATATATTGACAACTGCATATAATACCTTGAAATTTAATTATAGAAAGGGGCTGATAAACATGGCCAAAACAACCAACTTAAATATTCGTGTTGATGAGGAATTAAAACGGGAAGCTGAAGCTATATTTAACGAACTGGGGTTTAATATGTCCACAGCCATGAATATATTCCTGCGTTACTCCGTTCGCTACGGTGGCATCCCTTTTGACCTCCGCATCGAAAAGCCCAATAAAGAAACCATGGCTGCAATTGATGATGTTAATAACAACCGCAATATGAGTAAAACTTTTGATAGTGTAAGTGCATTAATGGAGGATCTGAATGCTTAAAATCAGGTACTCCAGCCGATTTAAAAAAGACTTTAAGGCTATTATCAAGCGAGGTTATGATGATTCCCCAGCAGGCATGCCCCTGCTTAAAGCAGGTTCATCTCTTTAGCCTTTTTAACCGCCAGGATGTTGTTATTAACCCCCAGCTTTTCGTAAGCATTTTGTATATGCCTTCTGACCGTGTTGGAGGAGAGGCAGAGCCTTTGGGCAATTTCTTTTTGGGTGCAGCCTTCATCCAGCAGAGTCAGAACTTCTCTTTCCCGGTCGGTCAGGGGTGGAATTTGTTCCTGTTCATTGATTATTTTCCGGCTCTGTATAAAGCGTTCACCCAAATCCAGTACCTGATTTATCCATGAGCGGTGCTCTTGCAGCGGCATAGACTGCAAAACGGGATAAAGCTCGGGCAGGTTTTCCGCGAAGGGGGTAATGACACCGTCGGCGGCGGCCATCTTTATAGCCGGGAGCAGAGCATGTGCGGCTTTTTCCATACCATAAAGGTGCTTTTTGGCTATAGCATCATAGATGCCGGCGTAGATGAGGCCGAATATATGATTATTAGGCTTATAAATCTCCCGCATGGTTTCCACAATGACTTCCAGCTCGGCATAGCTTTTACGTAAAACCGCGGCCTGGCCGACGGCAATATAGTTGATGCCCATTCCCTGGTAAAAGAGATTGCAGCGGGAAAAGTCCCCGTCCTGCAGCCAATACGGGATTTGCCCCAATTTACTCAAAATGCCGTATATGTATGCGGCGGCGATATCCACACTGTTGAGTAAAACCGGATGGGCAACGGTTTCCACCTCGGCGCGCAACTTATTTAAAAGGGAAAAGGCTTCCTGGGGCTTTCCGTTTAACAGGGCCAGGCGGGCCAGACACAGGTTGCCGCAGATAACCAGACACAGCTGGTTTTTGGTTTTAGCCTTGAAGATGGCTTTATAGGCAAACAGTTCGGCATTGTTTAAATCACCGGTTTCCAAACAATATTCGGCCCGGGCGATATGCTCAAAACCGGTACCGCAGCCGTTGGGTTCCCCTGCCGAACCTATTCTACGGTAACGCTCTTGGCCAGGTTCCTGGGTTTGTCGACGTCGGCGCCGCGCATGACTGCCATATAATAGGAAAATATCTGCAGGGGTACTACAGCAATGATAGGTGCCAGAACCGGATTTACGTCTGGCAGCAGGATCTGTTCATCACATTCCTGGCATTCCTCCTGCAGGTTCTCCTTGCAGATGGCGATGACCACCCCGCCCCGGGCTTTGACTTCCTTGATGTTGGACATGGATTTATCCACCAGGTGGTCCTGGGTAATCAGGGTCATAACCGGCACACCTTCGCAGATCAGCGCCAGGGGACCATGTTTGAGTTCGCCAGCGGCGTACGCCTCGGCGTGGACGTAGGAGATCTCTTTTAGTTTCAGGGCTCCCTCCATGGCCACCGCATAGTCAAACCCCCGGCCCAGGAAAAAGGTAGCCTGCACGCCGGTGTGGCGCTTGGCCAGGGCTTTGATTTTTTCTTCCTCACCCAGGGCTTTTTCCACCAGCTTATCCATACCGGTCAGTTCCCGCCCCAACTCCAGCAGTTCCGCTTCGGACAGGATGCCGCGTTTCTCACCCAGGTAAAGGGCCAGCAGGTACATAATGACCAACTGGGTGGTATAAGCCTTGGTGGAGGCCACCGCAATTTCCGGCCCGGCATGGGTGTAAATAACCTGATCCGCCTCACGCGCTATGGAACTACCTACCACGTTGGTGACAGCCAGAACCTTTATCCCGTGACGCCTGGCTTCCCGCAAGGCCGCCAGGGTATCGGCAGTTTCCCCGGATTGGCTGATAACAATCATTAACTGATCCGGTTCCCAGAGGATTTCCCGGTAGCGAAATTCCGAAGCGATGTCGGTTTCCACCGGAATACGGGCCAGTTTTTCAATAGCCATCCGGCCTACCAGGCCGGCATGAAAAGCCGTCCCGCAGGCTACAATATAAATCTTTTTAATACCGTTTAAAAGTTCATCCAGGTTCAGGGCCGAAAAGTCTGCCCGACCGTCCTTGATGTGCCCCCGCAGGGTCTGGCGCACCGCCTCGGGCTGCTCGTGGATTTCCTTGAGCATAAAGTGCTCATACCCGTTCTTTTCCGCTGCCACCGGGTCCCAGGAAACTTCAAAAACCTCTTTTTGCCGGGGGGTGCCGGCAAAATCGCTCAGGCGCACCCCGTCCGGGGTAAGTACGGCAAACTCGTTGTCCTCCAGAATATAAACCCGGGAAGTCCGTCCCAGAATGGCGGGAATGTCGGAGGCTACATAGTACTCATTTTCCCCCAGCCCGATAATGAGCGGACTGTCTTTTTTGGCAGCAATAATGGTGTGGGGTTCATTTACGGAGATGGCGGCAATAGCAAACGAGCCCTGCACCTGGGTTAGAGCTTGGCGCACCGCTTCCTCCAGGGAACCCTGGTAGTATCTCTCCACCAGGTGAACCAGCACCTCGGTATCGGTTTCGGAGATAAAGTCGTGCCCTTCCAGCATGAGCCCCTTGCGCAGGCTGGCATAGTTTTCGATGATGCCGTTGTGCACCAGGGTGATCTGACCGCTGCAATCACTGTGCGGGTGGGCATTGGTATCACTGGGGACCCCATGGGTGGCCCAGCGGGTGTGGCCAATGGCCAGGTGGCTCGCCGGAGTTTGGCCCAACGCCTGGACCAGGTCGGCCAGACGGCCTTTTCTCTTGATGATCTCAATATCATCGCCACGGTGGATAGCAATGCCCGCCGAGTCGTAACCGCGATATTCCAGTTTACTCAGTCCATCCAATATAACGGGCACAGCATCACTACGCCCGGTGTATCCCATAATTCCACACATAGTTTATTTCCTCCGGTTTTTATATAGTTTTCCCTGTGGTGCGGAAAGCTTCTTCCGACAAATATGCAGAGTTTCCTCTCTGCCGCAGAGCAAATCAAAATACCCTTGCTTAAAAAATAGGGTGCAGAAAAGATTATAGTAGGTTGCAATAAAGATTGGCCTGTTGTGAGCTGAAGAGGCTCACAAGAAGGAAGCCACGCGTACCGTTTTTTGCCCCGGGCATTGCTGCCTGTTTTTGTAACGGCACTGACGATGGTGGCGCACCGGGGGGAACCCGCCGATCTTTCTCGATTAACCCCCTCCTCGTCACCCGGAAGCTCTTCCGGGCCGGGCGCTTGATTGGTTGAACTTCTGCCCCATCTCCTTTCGTAATCAATATGGATTTATTATAGCACTGTCAGGTAGAGAAAAACGCAACCTTTTCTAGCCTATGCCAGCCATAGACCAATGTTGCCTGGCCCCCATGGGGGAGCCATGGTTCACAGCGCCCGCGTTTCCTGCAGGACCCGCTGGATATCCCCGATGACTTCCTGCAGAAGGTCCTGATCGGGACCCTGAGCCATGATGCGAACCAGGGGTTCTGTTCCCGAGGGACGCACCACCAGTTTTCCCCATTCTCCCAGACGCTGTTCGGCCTGATGCAGGACTTCTACGACCCGGGGATGGTTGATTATCTTCTCCTTGTCTTCCAGGCGCACATTAACCAGCAGTTGTGGTTGTTTTTCCATCTCCCGTGATAATTCCGAAAGCTTCAACCGGCTTTTGCCCATGGCCTCCCCAATTTTCATAGAGGTGAGCAAGCCATCACCGGTGGTGGCGTGCTGCATGAAAATGATATGCCCGGACTGCTCACCTCCCAGGAGGGCGCCCGTTTCCATCATTTTCTCCAATACATAGCGGTCCCCCACCTTGCAGCTATCTACCTGTACGTTTTCCCGACGCAGGGCTATGTCCAGCCCGACATTACTCATAACCGTGGCTACCACCCGGGAGGGATTAAGCAGTCCCCGCCGCTGCATATCCAGAGCACAGATAAGGATGATATCGTCACCATCCAGCTCGTTACCCCACTCATCCACCACCAGGCACCGATCAGCATCGCCATCGAAGGCTACCCCCAGATCGGCCTTGTGCTCCAGTACCGCCCGCCGCAATCCAGACGTATGGGTGGAACCACAGCGATCGTTAATGTTCACACCATTGGGATAATTATTAATTGGAATTACCCGGGCGCCCAGCATCTCCCAGAGACGCGGACCCGCCTGGTAGGCAGCACCATTGGCACAATCCACCACAACGGTAAGATGATTGAGTTGTTCCGGCAAGCTGAAACACTCCAGCAAAAAAGCCAGGTAGTTGTTAAGGGCCCCATCTACCTCTAAAACCCTCCCTACGTCTCCTCCCCGGGGCCGGAGAAGATCACGGGTACCCGCCAGAACCAGAGCCTCGATCTCGGCCTCGGTCTCATCGGGTAACTTGTAGCCATTGGGGCCGAAAAATTTTATTCCATTGTCAGCTACCGGATTATGGGAGGCAGATATGACTACCCCGCAGGAAGCCTGATACTTGCGGGTGAGATAGGCCACCGCCGGGGTGGGAATCACTCCTGCATCGAGAACGTCTGCCCCGGTGGAACAGATGCCGGCATAGAGAGCCGACTCCAGCATATCCCCCGAGATGCGAGTATCTTTCCCTACCAATATGCGAGGACGGCTCCCCTCTTCCTGGCGAGCCAGGACAAAGCTTCCCGCCCGTCCCAGCTCGAAAGCCAGTTCCGGGGTTAATTCCACATTGGCGACTCCCCTTACACCATCGGT
>CAZLYH010000011.1:7302-39631 GCA_964563775.1 uncultured Syntrophomonadaceae bacterium
TATTATTATGCCTTTTAGGCATCTCTGGTTCATATTTGGATCACAATCCACATTATTGCGTCCCTTCCGCCACGGTTTTTTCGATTATCACCGTGGCCAGCACCCGGCTGGGATAAACTTTCACTCCAGACAGATCCTGAATATCTATTTCCTGGCTGAAGGACTGTGATTGGCCGGTTACATCCAGGGCCTTGGTGGAAACCTGGTCAATACCCTCTATCTGCGCTTTGCCGCCCAGCAAGGTTACGGTGGAAGGCTCCAGGCGCACCTCGCTCACCCGGTAACCTTCCGCCGGACTCCCCCCGGTTAGAGCCTTGACTTCTACCGTCTTGTTGTCGGTAACGGGCACCACTACCGCATAAACATTTACCGTACGGGGCACCATTTCAACCGTAGCCGAAATGTCACGGTTAGCAGCATCCCGGGCTTGCAAAGATACCTCCAGGTTAATCACATTACGGGCAGAAGCCAGGTCAACCTGTGCTACCACCCGGGCCACTCGGGAGAGCTGCCCGGGATCACCGCTGACCAGGCAGTTATCTGGCTGGATGACTACATCCATCACTTCAAATCCCGGGGCAGGGTTACGGATAATTTCATAGCTGGTCGGCAGACGCTTTTCCGCAGTTGGAGAAAGTTTTACCTCCACCTGGTCAGGCACGACCGTGGTGAGCATGGCCCCCTTTACCGGCTGAACCTTGACCGGCACCCGATGGGAACCAGGACCCAACCCTTTTAAATCCGCAACAGCCAGCACTTCTCCAGTCTGGCTGACGGTCCCCCACAGCTTGACCGACACCTGGCTGGGTCCGGACAGGCTCAGGCCTTCCGCCAAATTGGTGTAGTGAATTTTAGCCGGTACAGTATCCTGACGGGCATTACTTTGCCCCTGGTTGCCAATATAAAACCACAACAAGACCGCCAGTACCACAGAGATGACCTTCAGACCCAGCGTACTTTTATCCTTCTTTTTTCCCTCGCTAGTCATCGGTCCACCTCCTGAAAATAGCGGCAGCTCGCCGACCCTCCTTCAGCATTCCCCGATTCAGGCTCTCGGTAAGGTTGGCAACATCCAGATAGCGCCGAATGGTTCCTTCCTGAGCCAGTGATATGGTGCCCGTCTCCTCGGACACAATCACCACCAGAGCATCCGAAACTTCGGAAATGCCTATACCGGCCCTGTGCCTGGTTCCCAGCGACTTGTCCAAAGTGGGGTTATCACTTAAGGGAAGAAAACAGGCCGCCTTTTCTATCCGACCATGGTTAATGACTACCGCCCCATCATGCAGCGGAGAGCGGGGAATAAAAAGGTTTACCAGCAGGCTGGAGGAAACCAGGGAGTCCAGATCAACCCCACTTTCCAGGTACTCTCCAATCCCGGTATCCCGGGCAATAACGATAAGAGCCCCCACCCGGTCACGGGATAGGATAGTGACCGCATCAGCAATCTCCTCCACCACATTTTCCCAGTCTTCTCGCTCCAACCAGCCTCGGTGAGTGGAGGCAAAAAAGCTTCCCCGCCCGAGCTGTTCCAACAAGCGCCGCAGTTCCGGCTGAAAGACTATCGGCAGGGTTATGGCAAATACTATCCACAACTTCTCCACCAGCCAGTTAACCATATCCAGTCGTAAAAAACCGGCCAAAACAGAAAACACCAGCAGTAAAACCAGCCCTTTTAAAAGCTGTTCTGCTCGTGTTCCGCGGATCAGGCCCAGTATACGATAAAAAACGTAGGCGACAATAGTTATATCCAACAGACTGCGGATGATATCCCAGGGGCTGGCAATCGCCCCGGAAAGAAAACTCAGATCCAAACTTATTCCTCCGGTCGGCATTGTTTCTCTGACTATTATGATTATTTTAGCCCATTCTTGCACCTCTGCCCAGAAAGTTTATCCGCTATCTACCCGGGAAGTCTACGATAATAGATTACCAACAACACCCCTTCCCGTACCGAAACCAAACTGCAGGGCTCACTCATCACGTTGGAAACAGCATATGGATTCTTGCTTTCCAGCAATACCTCATCCAGCGGGTATTCAAATCCCTTTTCGCTTACACCGCGGGCCTGTTCGCTCAGGGCCAGCACGGAAACCAGATCGCCCGCCTGGCCATGGATCTCGAGTTCCCCATTACTGACAAGAGTAGCAGTATAATCAGGATGGAAATGAGATATCTTCTTGCCCTTCCAGGCCCAATCCAATCCCGCAAAAAGGTTGGACAGGGTGTGGTCCAACCGCCCTCCCAGCGATCCAATAAAAACAATCTCACTGGCGTGAAGGCTGGCGGCTATGGACAATACCAATTGAGTATCAGTAAAATCCTTACGCCGGGGAAATTTTTGCAGGGGAACTCCTTGCTGCTCATAATATTCCCTGACTTCCGGGCGGATGGAATCCATATCACCAATAATCATATCAGGTATAATTTGCATATCATAAGCATAATTGGCTCCCCCATCCGCACAGAGCACCAATTCTGCCGTGGCTACCAACGGGCGGTAGCTTTCCAGAGCCCCATACTCACCATTGGAAAAAATAATACATTTCATCCTTTAAATCCCCTGACCTTTTTCGACAATTCATTGATTTATTTATTGCTATTATTTTACCAGATTCGCGCTCTAAAGTGCGCTATTACAAGTATTTTATCGGTTTTTCTCCTTGGCAAGGAATGTAGAATATTAGGTTATAATAAATTGACAATACCCTGGGGTCTTATTATAATGCTATTAGCTTAAATGTAGCAAAGGAGGGAACATAGTGGCCTACGTAATCAATGACGAGTGTATTTCCTGTGGTGTATGTGCGGATGAATGCCCGGTTGAGGCCATCAGTGAGGGCGAAGATAAATATGTCATCGATCCTGAGCTGTGTACAGACTGTGGTGCTTGCGCAGATGTTTGCCCCGTAGAAGCCCCGGTACCGGCAGAATAAAATCCATAATCCAAATTGTAGTAAAAAAACCCCGCCAGGGGTTTTTTTATATTTAATTTTATATCCAGTTTTTATATCAGTTATTATTGCCCCAAAGAAGGCAGTTATTCTTCGCTCTTCGACGATAGAACAACCTGATTCCGTCCTGCCCCCTTGGCCGCATAGAGGGCATCATCGGCCTCGCGGATAAGCTGGTCGGCGTCCTTCATTTGGCTGGCCGAAAGACAAGCCAGTCCGAAACTGGCGGTCACCGATACACTGCGTTGATGCTCGGGGAGATGGATTTTTTCCTGTTCCACCCTCTGGCGCAGACGCTCGGCCACTTCACAGGTTTCCAGTCGCCCGGCCCCCGGCAGGCAGATAATAAACTCTTCACCGCCATAGCGTCCCACAAAATCATAGGTACGGCAGGTCTTCACTAAAAGCTGGGAGAGTTCCTGCAAAACTACATCCCCCGCATAATGCCCAAAATTATCGTTAACCCGTTTAAAATGATCTATGTCCATGATGACAATTCCCAGGGTTCTTTGTTCGCGGTAAGATCGGCAAATTTCGCCTTCCAGACATTCCATAAAAGCTCTGCGGTTTAATAAACCGGTCAGGTAGTCGGTGCGAGCCATACGCCGGATGCGCTGCTCCAGCTCAGTGATGCGGCGGCCGATTTTGAGGCGGGATTTAAGTTCTTCCTGGTTAAAGGGTTTAATTATGTAATCATCTGCTCCTGATTCCAGTCCCTTTATAATGTCCTCATGCTGATTGCGAGCGGTAAGGAGAATCGTATACACATAACCAGGTATGCTCAGTTTACGAAGCCGGGCGCAGATGTCCACCCCATCCATTCCTGGCATCATCCAGTCCAGGATAGCCAGGCTGGGACGCTGTTCTTCCTGAAGTACTGCCCAGGCCTCCAGGCCATTACTGGTAACCACAACTTCGTATCCCCAGTTTTGCAGGCAATCCTCAAGAATTCTACGCGACAATGCGTCATCGTCAGCAATGAGAACCTGCATTCCACCATCTCCTCCCCACTCACCAGGTCTATTATCCCATGTGCTCCAGGACCTTTGGGGCAATCCAAGGGGTTATTTTTTATGGGATATCGGTGGGCATCATTATTATATTAAGGCAAAACTAGCTAAATGTGTATATTTTTTTACATCGGTGATAAGGTAAAATAGTTTAGCCTTGCAGGAGAAGAGAGCGGCTTCCTGGGAGAGATGGGAATTATCGTCAGGAAATGAGTTTTAATACAGTGCTTAATTCGTTAATATCGTAGGGCTTACCAATGAATTCCTTAAACCCCCACAGACTGTACTCCACCAGTGAGTTAACACCGGCATAACCACTGGTAGCAATCAAGTGGGCATCTGGATCCAATAGCAGCAGTTGCTCGGCTGTCTCCCGGCCCCCCAGGCCGCCCGGGACAGTAATATCTATGATGGCTGCCGTGTAGGGACACCCCGAGCCCATGGCCTGACGATATAGCTCCAAGGCTTCTTTTCCATCGTGGGCAGAGGTGGCCTGGTAACCTAATAACTCGAGCATTTCAGTGACTACCCGCCGAATCCTGGCATTATCGTCCATAACCAATATCTTTCCCTGACCTGGTACCCAGTCACTGATTGCCTCGGACGGGGGCAGGCAAAGCAGTTCACTGACTGGAAGATAAACGTAGAAGGTAGTACCCCGCTCCTCACGGGAATCAAAACCGAGGTAACCTCCATGCCGTTTGATAATGGAATAAGAAGTGGCCAGGCCCAGGCCGCTGCCTGATTCCTTGGTGGTGAAGAAGGGGTCAAATATCTTGTTCTGCAACTTCTCGGGAATACCCATACCCTCATCCTGTATGGTAATCCTGACGTATCTACCATCCGTTAACGGCCGGGGGTCATTTCCACCCACCATTACATTCTGCGCCTCCACCCGGATAGTGCCTCCGGTCGGCATTGCCTGGATAGCATTTATGATCAGGTTATTAATAACCTGGCTAATCTGGCCCTCGTCCACCTCGGCCAACCACAATTCGTCAGGTATAACAAACTCACACACGATATTGGACCCACTCAGAGCAAAGTTAACCGAGTTTTTCAGCAACCAGGCCACCGAGGTGGCTTTTTTAACTGGTACCCCCCCGCGGGCAAAAGTCAGCAACTGATAGGTCAAGCCCCGGGCCTGAAGACTGGCCTTTTCAGCCTCCCCCAGTAATTCCACTATGTCGGGACGATTTTCGGATATCATCCTGGCCAGGCTGATGTTTCCCATCATTACCGTTAGCAGGTTGTTAAAGTCGTGGGCCAGGCCACCAGCCAGGACCCCCAGCGACTCCAGTTTACTGGCCTTGATCAGTTCTTCCTCGATACGCCGTTTCTCCGTAATATCCCTGATAATCCATACTGCTCCCTCTTGCTCTCCAGCAGTATTAAGGATGGGGGCTACCGTGGCCTCGATGGTTTTTTCCTCCTGGCTGGTGGTTCGGTAGGGATGGTCAGTAATATCCACCGGTCCCAATACCTGTTGGAAGCCTACCATCTTCTGGAGCTGCAAAACCGCTACTACCGACTGACCCTCCAGGTCGGTTACCTCCTCCCCCAAAATTCGGCTGGCAGCCTGGTTGGCCAGGATAATATCGCCTTGCAGATTGGTAGATATAACACCTTCGCCCAGGCTGGCCAGCGTGACTGCCAGTCGCTCTTTTCCTGCCGCCAGTTGCTCCATAGCTTGTTTTAGTTCAGCAGTCCGCTGCCTGACCCGGGATTCCAGTTCCTCGCGGGCCTGCCGCAATTCTCTTTTTGCCGCCAACTGTTGGGTCACATCCCAGCCTTCCAGCAACAGATATTTAAACTGATTATTCTCATCCAGAACCGGTGTAAGCCGAAATTCCATAGTACAAGAGGTTCCCTCACGGGTACGACAGGCTTCACGAAAAGGTATGCCTTCTCCTTCTCGGGCCTTATAAAAACAATCATAAACACGCTTAAGACTTTCCTTATCCCACCAGGATAATTCCCAGATCTTTTTCCCCGTAATCTCGCTCGGGGCTACTCCCAGTTTGGCCAGACCCCGATAATTTATCATCAGCACCTTACCCTCCGGATCTATTTTCCCGTTCAAGGTAACCATGTGGTCAATGTATTCCTGCAGTTCCCCCTCACGTTGCTGCAGATCCTGCATAAGCATGGTGATACAATTAGCCATGGCATCAAACTCACTTTCCAGCAGGCCAATTTCGTCTTTCCTGGTGGTGGTCAGTTCAGGCAGATATTCCCCCCCCCGGAAACTACGTATGGAAGCAGAAACCCTGTCAATGGGTTCAACAATTTCCTGGCTGGTCTTCATTGCCACCAGGACCAGCAGGAGGAGAAGTATGATAATACCCGAAGAGAAAATCAGATAGTATTGCCGCTTGACCAGGTTGTAGTGAGCCATGGATAAACCCACATTGATAGCACCATTTGGATGTCCAGAGGAATCATAGCTAGGCAGGAGGATATCGATAACCTTTTCTCCGTATAAGGCTGACTGGGGATTGGCGGCATCCCGAGTGTAAATCTGCTGGAGCTTTTTCCCTGAACGGGTCGCTTGCAGAGTCCCGGAATCATTGAAGACCATTCCTATCCGGGTAGGGTCACTATGAGCCAGGGCGCGCCCGTTTCGATCCAGGACCGCCAGATAAGCCAGATCTTCCTGTTCTCTTGCCAAACGCTGCAAAAGCTCCCTCTGCTCAGCCGTAGTGAGTAGAGGAATAACCTGCTGCAAACAAAAGGCTTGATCCCAGGATTTGTCAACCAGGTCCTGCATATGTGAAGGAATAACCAGCACTTTAAGGAACCATAATAAGCCACCGGTAATCACCAGGGCGAGAACCGAAACAACCAGGTAAAGTTTGGTGCTTATCTTCACGATTTCACCCACTTTTCCCGATATTCCCAGTTTAAATATTCTTTATTAAGCTACAAAATCCCTGCTGTTTCTACATCAATTTTCTTAATGCCCTATTTTTTTTGCGGAGGTGGTATCCCTTCATAGGTTGTTGGCTACCCCAAAGGCCCATATAGTGAGACCTCGGGCAGGGAACTATGAGCGAAAGAATTACCCTAGTCCGGGAAAGTTGAGCTGGCGGAAGGCTTCATAAAGGATAATAGCCACGGAATTGGAGAGGTTAAGGGAGCGGCCCAGGTCACGCATGGGAATGCGCACCTGGTTATCTGGATAAAGATCAAGTATTTCACGCGCCAGCCCGCGGCTTTCGCTGCCAAAAACCAGAACATCATCGGGGCGGTAGGCTACCTGCTGATAACCGGAACCGGTGCGGGTAGTGGCCAGGAAAAAGCGCTGTCCGTCCAGGGCCTGGCGTACCGCGGTAAAATCATCCCACACCTGCACCTCCACCTGGTTCCAGTAATCCAGGCCCGCCCTTTTCAAGTAGCGGTCGGCTAAAGAAAAACCCAACGGCCTGACCAGGTGAAGGCGGGTTCCGGTTAAAGCACAGGTACGCGCCACATTGCCAGTATTCTGCGGTATTTCTGGTTCAACCAGAACAATGTCCACTATAACATCCTCCCATTACGATATTAGTCAGTATAACTCTCCTCGCCTGGTTTTGCACTCTCCCACCATATTCAGGCATATTACGAGGCTGTTTCCGGCAAAACTATAGGCAGATTTTCAAATAAGGAGAGAGGCCTGTGATCTCGAAAAGAAATTGTTTTCCCTTGTTTATGATGCTCCTTCTCTTGTTAGCTTTGACCGGCCTGCCAGGCTGTCCTCCTCAGGCAGAAAAACCTGCCCCGGTAAAGCCGGCTCCCGAAGTACGCAAATATCAGCAGGAACCATCCATCAGTCTCTATCGCTCTGCCAGCGGCAGCAAAACGAATCTCAAGCTGGAAGAATACTTAAAGGGCGTGGTAGCTGCCGAAATCGGCGATGAATTTCCCTTGGAGGCCCTCAAAGCCCAGGCCATCGTTGCCCGGACCATGACCCTGGCCCTAATGGAGTATGAGAACGGCACCCGTGGAAAACACGGCACCGATGCCAGTGACGACCACACTGAATTCCAGGCTTATGATCCCCAGCGCATTACCCCGCGCATCGCCCAGGCGGTAGATGCGACCCGGGGCCAGGTCCTTACCTATAACGGGAAGTTTGCCTATGCCCTGTTCCATTCGGCTTCCCGGGACAAGACCGCCAGTATTGAAGAAGGCTTTCCTCGTCTGAAAGACAAGGCTTCCTACCTGGTGCCGGTAAAAACCAATGGTCTAAAATATGCCCCCGCCAAGTACCGCAAGTGGACTGTTAGGGTGCCCCGCAGTGAAATAAAAGGGATCATGGGAACGAAAGCCGGTTCTCTGAGTGATATTCGTGTCAGCCAGAGAGGTCCTTCGGGCCGGGCCACAGTGGTCAGCGCCGGCAACGCCTCCATTGCCGCAGTGGATTTACGCCAGCAAGTCGGTTTTGATCGTCTTTACTCCACTGCCTTTGATGTAAAGGCCAACGGAAATTATGTAACCTTTACCGGTGGCGGATGGGGTCATGGTGTAGGTATGGAACAGTGGGGAGCTTATGGCATGGCCAAAGAAGGGAAGAGCGCCCGCCAGATTGTAGATCACTATTTCCCCCGCATGCAGTGGACCCAACTATACAAGTAAGAAGTACTTTGCTGCCTAAAAGGGGCGCCTTTTGATAGCGAACAACACAGAACATGAAAAGGCGGCAGGTTCGTCAGGGATTTACAGCACCGGAAACCCGGTTAATATCGACAGCGCGGCTTTCATTTGCTGCCGCTACGTAGATACCGACCAAAATAAGCAGGCCACCCGCCCATTGGTACCAGAGCAGGGCTTCCTGAAAGATTATCCAGGCCAGGATACTGGCTCCCACGGACTCTCCCAATATGGAGACCGCTACCAGGGGAGCCTTTACATATTTTAAGGCCCAGTTTAAAATGCCATGGCCAGCCAGGCCAGGTCCCACCGCCATAAGCAAAAAGAGCAGCCAGTCCAACCGGGGGAAACCACTGAGGGGCTGTCCGCTTACCAGGCAGGTAAACAACAGAACCAGGGCTGCCGTACCTGAGACCAGCAGGGTGTAAGTCATGGTATCAACCCGGGAGCGCACACTGCGTCCTACCAGAAAATAGACCGCTACAAACAACCCACTGGCCAGGGCCAGCATGTCCCCCAGCAGCCGGCCCAACTGAAGATCGCCCCGGGCAATGAGAAAGCTGCCTGCCAGAGCAACGATGATACCCAGCAGACCCTGGATGCCTGGTTTTTCCTTGAGAACAAGTATGGATAAAATCAGGACGAAGATAACCTGCAGGTTGGTGAAAAGAACCGAGCTGGAAACACTGGTATAATCCAGGGAACTGATCCAGAATGCAAAGTGCAACGCCAGAAAAAAGCCTGCCCCCATGATAAACGCCAAATCGCGAACAGAGAGAGACCGCAGGGATTTAACCAGTCCCGGCCCCTTAATACCTGCAGCCAGTCCCGCCGTAAAAAGCACCCGGTAGAAGGCGATCACCAGAGCCGGGGCCATACACAGCCGGATCATAATAGAAGCAGTGGACATACACAGGATGGAAAAAAATATCGCCAGGTAAAGCCGGCCCAACTTCATGCTTCCACGCCCAGGTAAGATTGGATAACCCTCTCATCGTTCTTAATTTCCTTCGGGGGACCATCGGCAATTTTACGGCCGTAATCGAGAACCGCAATCCGCTCACAGATGTTCATTACCAGATTCATATCATGTTCCACCAGTAAAATAGTCAGGCTCCTGTCCTGGCGAATCTGGCGAATGAGGTCGACCAGTTCCATCTTTTCCGTCGAGTTCATTCCTGCCGCCGGTTCGTCCAGCAACAGCAGAGCGGGGTTCAAGGCCAGAGCACGAGCAATTTCCAGTTTGCGCTGCTCCCCATAGGCCAGATTATCGGCATATTCGAAACGCTTCTCGTAAAGTCCCATAACTTCCAGCAGTTCCAGCGCATTGCCCATAATCTGCTGCTCCTCGCGCCGGGCAGCAGGAAGGCGCAGCATTCCGCTCAGCAGGCCAGTGCGAGTAACACCGTGGGCACCTACGCGGACATTATCCAAAACGGACAACTTGTTAAACAGGCGAATATTTTGAAAGGTACGGCCAATTCCCAGCCGGGCTACAATATGGGGCGGCATCCCGTTAATGGGGCGCTCCCGAAAAATAACCTGGCCTTCGGTGGGAGCATAGATGCCGGTTATTATATTAAACAGGGTAGTCTTGCCCGCACCATTGGGGCCAATGATACCATAGATTTCACCCGGGTTGACTTTTATACTAACCCCATCCAGAGCCCTCAAACCTCCAAATTCCTGGCTTACCTCGCGTAATTCCAGGTTCAGCATCCCGCCACCTCTTTTCTTTCTGGATGCTTACCCAGACGTTTTTTAATGTCATAAATGCGCACATCGCCCAGCAATCCGTTGGGGCGGAAAATCATCAGAATGACCAGGAGGGCCCCATAGAACAGCAGGCGGTACTCGGCCACCACCCGGAGCATTTCCGGGAGAACAGTTAACAAAGCTGCCCCCAGGATAGTTCCGGGTATGCTTCCCATACCTCCCAGAACCACCATGTTGAGAACCTCTATTGATTTCATGAAGCTGCCGATGTTGGGGTCAATATAATAGTTGTAATGGGCAAACAGCGCTCCGGCCAGGCCGCCCAGAAAGGCCCCCAATACAAAGGCCAAAACCTTATAACGGGTAGCATGGAGTCCACAGGCTTCCGCCGCGATCTCATCTTCTCGGATGGCGTAAAGCGCCCGCCCACTGCGGGAGTTAAGCAACAGAGCGTTAAGTAGTACCACCGCTATAACCAGCAGCCATACCGTGGAAAAGGTGGTATGCTGAGGTATCCCCGCCAGCCCTACGGCTTTGCCTCCCGGTCCGAAATTCAGAAAAAAGACGCGGATAATTTCCGCAAAACCTATGGTCACCATGGCCAGGTAGTCCCCCTGCAAGCGCAGGGTAGGAATGCCGATAAGCAACCCGAAAAGGGCGGCTACCAGGCCCCCCGCCAGCAGTGCCAGGGGATAGGGAACCTGCAGCTGCATGGAAAGAATCGCTGAGGCATAGGCACCCAGGCTCATAAAACCAGCATGTCCCATGGAGAGTTGCCCGGTTACTCCGGTAATAAGGTTCAGCCCCAGAGCAGCTATGATGTTAATACCAATCAGCATAAGAATGCGCAAGTAGTAGGGATCAATATATTGCGAAATAAGTCCGTCCAAATGTGTTCACCTACACCTTTTTAACAATCTTCTGCCCCATGATGCCCTGGGGACGAATAATGAGGACCAGAATGAGAACGGCAAAGGCAATGGCATCCTTGTAGGAGGAGGAAAGATAAGCTACTCCCAGGATTTCCATAACTCCCAGGGTCAGTCCGCCGACCATGGCGCCTGGTATGGACCCGATTCCCCCCAGTACCGCTGCACAGAAAGCCTTCAAACCGGCCATGGTTCCCATATAGGGCCAGACCGCATTGTAATATATTCCCACCATTACTCCGCCGGCCGCAGCCAGAGCCGAGCCAGCTGCGAAGGTAAGGGAAATGATGCGGTTGACGTTGATTCCCATTAGGTGGGAGGCATCCAGGTCCTGGGAGCAGGCTCGCATAGCTTTTCCCACCCGGGTTTTTTGAACCACCAATTGCAGGCCCACCATAAGAGCGGCGGACAGGAAAAGTATCAAGACCTGCAACGACGACACCTCTATAGACCCCAGATGGTAAGTTTGTGAAGATATGACTTCCGGATAACGCCGGGGATTGGTTTTTGCCAGCAGGGCCATTAAGGTGGAAAGGAAAATAGATACGCCAATGGCACTGATAAGAGCTGAGAGCCGGGAGGATTTTCCCCGCAGGGGGCGATAAGCCACCCGCTCCACCAGCATGCCCAAAACCATGCAAAACAGCATGGCCCCGAGAATAGCGACAAAAAGGTTGGCACCCAGCACGGTAACCAAAAACAGGCCGACAAAGGCACCGAACATATAAATTTCACCGTGAGTGAAATTTATGAGCTGGATGATCCCGTAAACCATAGTGTATCCCAGGGCAATTAGAGCATAACTGCTCCCTAATGTAAGCCCGTTTAGCAGTTGTTGCCAGAACATAGGTCTCCTCCCCTGTTTTGCAAGCATTCACGGAGAAAGAAGAACGACGTAAAAGATATTTACCGCGTGGCGCCCTCCGGTCTGGAGGCCAACCTGCCCGTGAGAAATACCTCCCCCTACACCGCTCTCTTTTCTCCGGGAAGGCCAAAAACCGCAAGGATGGCCCGACCTGAAACAGGACGGGCCATTCCAGTAATGCCTGTAAATAGAACCTTATTGAACATTAACCGGCAACTTGTCCACCACTACGAATTTACCTTTATCCTTGGTAACCATTTCCGGCGTCTGCAAAAATACCGGATTCTTGATGGGTTCACGGTCAGCGCGGAAAGTGGTCTTGCCGGAGACTCCCGGGTAATCCTTCAGCTTGGCCAGTTCATTCTTGAAAACGCTGGGATCACTGCTCTGGGCATCTTCCATAGCTTTGGCCAGAATCATAACCGCATCATAGTATTGAGCGGAAAACATATCCGGCATTTCCTTGTAGCGCTCCTCATAAGCTTTGATAAACTTTTCCGTCTCCGGGCTGGGCTGATCAGTGGAGAAGCCGCAGTAGAAGATGACCTTGTGATCCACTGCATCCTTGCCTACATTGTAGAGATCCAATCCGTAGAGGCCATCGCCACCGATAAGGTTGATGTCCAGACCCTGTTTCTTGGCTTCCAGCATGAGAAGAGCCGCTTCCTTATAATAACCGGTAAATACCAGCACATCAGGGCGGGCATTTTTCAGTCTGGTTATCTGGGCGGTAAAATCTGTTTCTCCATCGTTAACGCTCTGCTCAATAACAATTTTCGCACCCTTGTCTTTGATGGCTTCCTTGAACACTGGGGTCAAAGCCGTACTATACCCACTGTTAAGGGAAGTGATTACCGCTATGTTTTTCCAGCCCTTTTCGTTCATCATCCAGTCCACCACAGCGGGGACGGCAAACATGTCCAAAAGGGTGTTGCGGAATACATAATCACCGATCTCCACTACTCCCGTCCCGGTCGCGCCGGCTGAGAAAATGACCACCTTATTATCCTGAGCGATTTTAGCTGCTACCTTGGTCAGACCGGTGCAGGGATCACCCACCATGGCGGCCACCTTATCCTTGGTTACATAACGGGTGGCAATGGTAGCAATTTCGGTCTGGTCCCCCTTGTTATCCTCATAAATACCAACTACTTTTTTTCCCAGGATACCACCCTTGGCGTTCAGCTCGTCAATAGCCATGGCCATGCCCTTCTTGCCGGGCACGCCATAGTTGGCCACATCACCGGTGGTCGCTCCCAGGAAACCAAGCTTGATGACTTCTTCATCTCCGGCCGGTTGTTCGCCGGAAGGTTTACACCCGGCCATAGTCGTCAAAACCAGAAAAAAGCACAACAATAAAGCCAGGCTGGCGTGTTTTTTCATTTTCAAACTATGTCTCCCTCCTCAATCTTTGACAATTTTCCAACTCCCGGCAACCATTTAACCGCACACCGCAGCTGCCGGACCGGCTAATAAATCCCGTTCATCCCTCCAGTCCTGCCAAAAGTATAACAGATAATGTATTCCGTTTCGCACTTAAAAATCCTTCCCGAACATAAAAAACCTATGAATACTGTCAAATTATGCATAAAAATCGATGGGTTTCAGGCTCCCTGGTCATCCCAGAAGGGGGCCAGCGGGATATCCCGGTAATCTTGTGCAGTTAAAAAATAATCTACCCAGGGGCCTTGGCGGTGCCTGGCAATCATATCCAGAAATAGGCGGTCCAAACTAGTGAACCCCCCGCCGGGGGGTGGCGGCAGAAGACCGTTTTTCTCCGCAAAGATCTGGGTAGCAGCAATACCGGTCCAGGTAATACGATAGATAAAATCTTCAGTTTTACCCTGTAAACGGGCGCAGAGATAAAAGCGACAAATAAGAGCCCGAGAAGGGTAAATGCTGCACAGTTTTTCCTGCAAAAACAAACAGGGATTTGGTTTGATACGCAGCAACCCCAGTTTAACTTTCTCCGGGTCGCAGCAGGTGGCAACAAATTCCTCGTAACTGGACGAACTCAAAGCCACCATGCGTTTAAAGGCCACCAGGTCGGGGATAACATAGGCGGTCAAACAGCAGTTTACCCGGCAGGCCCGGCAACTGGAGTGGTTGCCTTCCGCAAATTGCTTGTAAATACCCGGATCGTCACAGAGCGGCTGCCAGGCCGCCAGAAGTTCCTCCAGAGTAGCACCTTTATCCAGGAGGCGCACACCGACTGCTGGTTCGCTTTGCGCCTGGTCCAGGTAAACCTCCACCCGGCTTATTCCCAAACAACATTCTCCTTTATAACCCGCGCCGGATTTCCCCCGACCAGGGCCCGGGGCGGTACATCCCTGGTCACAACTGCATTATTCGCGATTACCGCACCTTCGCCTACCGTAACCCCTTTGAGAATAACCGCCCTACATCCGATCCAGACGTGGTCCTGAATATAGATCGGGGCTATCAAAGTGCGAGGTACTTCCCCCGCCAGGCCGTATGGATGGGAGGAAGTGTCCATAAACAGTACATGCCAGCTAACGGCACAGCCGCTGCCGATTCTGATTTCCTGTACGGCCAGCACGTTGCAGAAGTCTCCCAGGTAGGTATTGTCTCCTACGTAAACCCGGGCATTGTCACCCAGAGAAAAGCGCACCTTGCGCTCCAGAAGTACATTTCTGCCCAGGTGAACCTCAGCCCCCTCACCCAGGAAAAATTCTCCCGGGTTACGTGCCCGCAGGTTTTCCCCACAGGAAGCCAATTCCTTCCTGACCCGCCAGGTGGTAAAACGATCACAAATTTCCTGCCACATACCCTGCCCCCCTTAAACAACCACTTTTCCTCTTCCCCATCCAATAAACAAATTAAGGCCCGCTAACCCGTATATTTCTTATTCTTTCGGTATAGCTGCGCGGGCCAGCTCGTCACAGCGTTCGTTCCAGCGGTCTCCAGAGTGGCCTTTAACCTTTTCAATAACCACCCGGTTTCTCTTCATCTGCTCCAGCAATTGCTCCCACAGGTCCTTATTGGCCACCGGTTCTTTGCGGCTGTTCTTCCACCCGTTTTGCAGCCAGCGGGGAATCCAATTCTGGCGAAAAGCATTGACAACATAAGCACTATCCGTATATACCGTGACATCCCAATTGCTTACCTTTAATGCGCTGAGGGCGGCAATAATGGCGGTAAGTTCCATGCGCTGATTGGTGGTATGGGACTCTCCCCCCGACAATTCCTTGACCCGCTCGCCATAAAACAGGACGGCTCCCCACCCGCCCGGTCCCGGGTTTCCCGAGCAGGCACCATCCGTGTAGATCGTGATCTGCTTCATCCACAGCTCCCTTTTTCATTACAAATTAATATCCTCATGGCGAGGATGAGCACTTACCACTTCAACCGCCTCCGCCAGCGCTACCAGCAATGCGGTATGATAAGCCTGGCCCAGGGAAGCGGCCTTGGCCAGGACTTCCCCTTTTTGGCTTACCACATAGCGAGGTGTCAGGTGATTAAGTGCGTAGGCTACAATATCAGCCCGGCATTTTTCACAATGGCAGATGCCCGGCTTATGATTCATCACCTCATCGACGTTATTCCAAACCAATCGCTCCACTATGTTGACAACATTCATGTAGAGAACCCCTCCACGTGAGTCAGGGGTGGTTCCTTGACTCACCTTTTCCTTTACATAGGAGTGGATTCCAAAAGGAAACAGATGCAGATATACAGGCTGCGTGAAACATCAACCCTGTTACCCCCCAATATCTGAAACCTCTCTTGGAATCTCGATTCCCGGGTATTCTGTTTTTAGATTACGTCAAAAAGGTGGGAAAATCCTCTTTTAGCTTTTTTCGTGGAGCAAGCGCGGCAAGAACCGGAAGAAAAGGAAAAATCCCCGGGTGGGGATTAACCATCGGCCACTTTTTTGGAAGTCTCCTCGGATTGCTTGACAAAACCGGAAACATCTCCGTCCAGAATCGCCTGGTTGTCTTTTTGTCGTTCCTTATTCACCTCACGGGCCTGGTCCTTGAGCTTCTTTTGGTCCGTGGAGTAAAAACCGGAACCCTTAAACACAATGCCCACATTACGGCTCATCAACCTTTCCACCTGTTCCCCGCAGGTCGGGCATTTTTCCAGCGTTGGATCGGAAAACTTTTGCAGTTTTTCAAACTTGCCGCAGTTTTGACACCTATACTCATAAATAGGCATGATGCATACACCTCTCCTTGCTTGTTTACTGACTCCATCTATTAATATTTACATCCGGATTCCGCTTCCTGTCAACCTGGTCAGGGAGAATATCTTTTCCGCAAATCGACGTTGATTTCATTGCAAAAACCCTATTTGGATGCATAAATATGCAGGAGTAATATTTATGCATCCAAACCAGGACGTTATTATTTTTTGCAGTGGAATAAACGTTTAACCCCTCGGATGGCACCTTTCCAGGTATCTAGGCAACTCCACCAATAATCAACAAGACCATGGCCCCATTCCATACTCCATGGGCCACCATGGGAACCAGAATACTATCGGTTCGTTCATAGAGGTAACAAAGCAGGGCTCCTCCTATTGATAGCGGCAGGGCCCGCCACAGATCCCAGTGAGCCAGTCCGAAAACAATTCCTGCCGCGACGGCGCCCCAGCCAGGTCCCCAGTATCTTCGCAATACCGGATAGACCATGCCCCGATAGAATAATTCTTCCGACAAGGGGGCCAGCACTACCCCCATGATGACCAACAGAATAATCGCCCTAAGATCGGGAGCACCCCGCAGCATGGTTTCGAAAACCTGGGGCTGCAGATCCGGCTGCATATGTTGAATGGGCAGACCAGTCAAGACTACCAGGAGCAGGATTCCCAACCCGCCCAGAAAACCAAAGTTAAACAATTCCTGCAGGCTGGTTTTGCGCAGACCCAGATCAGCCAGATTGGCCCGGTTTACCACCATGGCAAAAAACCATACCAGGACCACGGTAATAGCAAACTGCACGAAAAATGCCAGGCCGAAAAAGTCAAAGGAATCGGGGTCCAAACCCAGCCGGATTGCCAGGATTCCTGCCAAAAAACTGAGCAGAAAAATCCCCACGTAAACCAGGATAATATCACTCAAACCCCAACGCACACGGTTAAACTCCACTTTTTGGCCCGCTCCCTTCCTGCTCTTTTCTAATTATACTCTCTTTGAACCCTCCCGCATAACAGCAGGTTCACCAGGGCCCCATGCTTCCCGGGGTGCCAATTAACATCCCGGTTCCGGGATGAGTCCCACCCGGACGGGCATAATAAGATTAATTCACCTTCAGGGAGGGAGGTTAAATCCATGACCCCTATACTATATGTGAGCTTGCTGGCCGGGATGCTTTTGCTGATTATCTACATCAGCCTTACTACGCTGGCTGATCGCAGCCCCAATCGCCACTTCAAGGTTCCCGGCCATATGTTTCAGTTTGAGTCTGCCCAGGAGCTTTTTAAATATGTGGAATCCGAAGATATCTATCTGCCCCATGACAGCATCAAGCTGGTACGCAACGATTATCACCGGGTAACTGCCTACTGGCACCTTTCCCGGGAAAAGTGGGAAGAATACCAGGACCTCAGCCGGGAAACCTTCCGTCAGGAGCAGATTTTCCTGCGCATTTATGAGGCCCGGGAATTTTTGAGAACCCGGGATATTCCGGTACGAAGCACTATTGGCAGCTATGATTTTGAATTGCCTTCCAAAACTTTCTGCTACGGCAGCCTGGGTATAAAAGAAGGAGAGCGATTTCTGCCCCTCCTCTGTTCCAACCTGGTTGGTCGTCCCGGCTAAGAGCCGGCCGTGAGTCATTGAGAAAGTCAGAGGAGTCCTACACCAACCCCCCTGGAGATTTTAACATCAACCCTTATACCCCGGTTAATGAATCCACAAACTGACGGGCGGTTCGTCCCGAGGGACCATGATGGCTCCTTTCCCATTCCAGAGCCCGGCGCTGCAGTTCTTCCCGTTCCAGCATCAGTCCGCGCTTCGCCACCATGGACTCGACCATTTCCAGGTATAACTGCTTGGCGGGACTAGGAAAAGTGATGACCAGCCCAAAGCGGTCAGCCAAGGAAAGCTTTTCCTCCATGGTATCGCGGGCGTGTATTTCCTCATCCAGGCCGGAGCGGTCGGAAAAGAATTCCTTCACCAGATGACGGCGGTTGGAAGTAGCGTAAATCAGCACGTTGTCCGGCCGTGCCTCCAGGCTCCCTTCCAAAATAGCCTTCAAGCCCTTGTACTCCGTCTCATAATCCTCGAAGGATAGATCATCAATATAGAGAATAAACCGCAAGCTGTATTGACGCAGGAGGGCAACCAATTCCGGCAGACTAGCCAGGCCCTCCCGGCTGACCTCCACCAGGGCCAGCTTTTCACCGTCCAATTCCGACAACAAAGCTTTGACCATGCTGGATTTACCTGTTCCCCGACTCCCGTACAGTAAAACATTATTGGCGGGGAGCCCCACTACAAAATGACGGGTATTGTCAAGCAGGGCATCCTTCTGAGACTGGTAACCGATCAGATCATCCATGCGGATGGGATCCGGGAAGGAAAGGCCGCTCAGTGTTTCCCGGCCATCCCAGCGAAAGGCCCGGTAAAGTGAGCAAATTCCCCGCGAATAGCGGGAATAGTAGTTGGCTAATGCGTCAACCCTGGCGTCTTCACTCTGCGAACCATCCAGAATAGCTCTATAATCAGTCTGCCCCATGGGCTCTGAAAACCCCTCCAGCAGCGAAACATCCAGTTCGGCGCCTGTAAGAAGCTTGCTGAAGTCCAACGCGTAAAGCCGGTGCAGCCTTTGCAGGTCCTGAGATACGGCCGCCCGCATGGCCGGGTTGATGTCGCCCGTGGACATCTCGGCCGTTCGGCTGAAAGGATTATCATCATGTAAAACCAGATGGAGCAAATGCTGGCGAAAGGAGTTACCGGTGGCATGCAGGCGGTACAGAAAGTCTCCCCAGGCCGACGCCAGAGCCAGCTCAGCCTGGGATCCGGTATCGGTTTCACCCAGCACCTCCAGCAATTCCTGCAGGGAAGAAATGACCGGATCCTGCAAGAGATTACGGTAGAGCGACAGGCTGGCCAGAGCCAGCCGGGTTTCCAAAATCAAGGCAACGACCTCCCGAATAACTGGAGTGAGCAAACCTGGACCAGCTTGTACCGCTGTGGAGAGCAGGCGGACCGCTCCCCGGTCCTAGTGAAAGAAGAGCAGGTAAAGAATGACCAGCAGGGTCTGGGTAAAGAAAAATAGGGCACTGGCTCTTTCTATCCGCCAGTTGAACACATCCCCCAGCTTGGTATTCCCCCGAAAGAAATTATGAAAGTTGGAAAACTCCCAAAACAAGTGCACGGCTTCGAAACCGGCAAAAAGACTGGTTAATACCAGCAGAAACTGGTTTTGAACCACCGCAAAAACCAGGATAAAGTAGGTCAGTTCCAGCAGCAGGGAAAGGAAGATAACCCCCCAGATTTGCACCCGGCTGCGGTCTCCCCGCTCTATCATCCAGGCAGCCAAGGCCTGCAGCAACTGTGCTTCAAATGCCTCCGGTTTGCCCCGTATTATTCTTACAAAATAAACAGAATACAACAGGCACAGGGTAGCGGCAAATACTCCCACAACAACGGCCATGCGACTCACAACCTTTCCCGCATCGTAAACCATCTTAACACAAACCCTGCGCCGATAACAGAAAAAGTGTGAGTCCAACAAACTTCCGGGATATATTAAACACTGAGCCGATGTTTTTCCATTCCCTGCACTGCCTGACGGATGCGGCTGACCATAAAGGCACGGTCTTCAGGACGGTGAACATAATCCAGATGTCCCACCGGGATTACCAGCAATTCCGATCCCAGAGAATATTCCCGGTAATTGGCTTCATAGAAACGGTTAAGCCGATCCCAGTATTCCCATTCCACATCCACCTCATCCTCACGACCGCGACGGCGAATGCGATGTACCGCCTCATCCGTATCCACCTGCAGATAGACCAGCAGCCGGGGGGGAACCACCTGCTTGAGCATGGTTTCCAGCAGGTTATTATATACTGCGTACTCCTCCCGGCTCAGGTAGCCATATTCCAGATACATCCGGGCGAAAATGCGGTCCGAATAAATGGACCGATCCATGACCACCGTGCCAACCTTCATAGCCTCCAGGTATTGCTTGAAGCGGTTGGTAAGAAAGTTGGTCTGCATGGGAAAGGCCCATTTTTTTCGATCGTGAAAGAACTTGTTAAGAAGCCGGTTCTCATCTTCGAATACTTCCGCGAAGGGTTGATAGCCGAACTCCTGGCACAGAATCTTCACCAGACTTGATTTGCCGACACCGGTTACTCCATCAACTACGATTTCAACCCCGGGTTGACCTTTCATTCCCTTGAACTCCTTTCGGGACTTTGCTCCGATACATTGCTGCCTGCTTTACTATTTCGCTCCTGCTTGTCCAAATTCCTACCTCACCAGGGTCATAAGCATCACAGTTGTACTTACCTCTATCAATCCGAGTCCGTCTCCAGGATCTGATAAGAGCCGCGGACCACGGTGCGCAGACGCACTGTACCTCCCCACAGGCGGGCGATATATTTCAGGGTCTGGTGGGCGTATTCCAGCTGCAGTTCGCGCCCATCCCATTCATGGTCCAGCATAAGCAGGCGGTTGCGGGGAGCTACTTCCACGGCCAGGATATTGGGAACGCCCTGCAGACCAACGCTCAGGGACAGAACATCACGAATTTTCTTCCAGCCCTCCTCGTCGGCTACCTCGTGAACGTAATAATCTCTCCCCCGCCTTATATAGGTAAACAGGTTCAAGTCGCGGCACAGTTTTTCGTCGATAAACCGCCGCAAAAATGAGCTATCCCGTTCCTGTTCCCGCACCGCAAAAAGAAAATCCATTCCCCGTTCTTCCTCCAGCTTGGCGAAAATCTTGAACCCCAGGTGGTAGGGGTTAAGACCTCCTTCATGGGGAGAAACCACCTGATTGTGGCGCTTGAGAAACTCCAGGTGCAGCTTTTGGGGAAGCTTAAGTTGAGTCAGCAGCCGATAATGCCAGAAGCTGGCCCAGCCTTCGTTCATTATCTTGGTCTCAATTTGCGGGAGAAAATAAATACTCTCCTGCCGGACAATATTGAGCAGCCCCTTTTCCCACTCCTGGAGCGGGGCATACTGGATAAGAAACCAGAGCAGGTCTTCTTCCGCTTGCAAGGGGATACGGTTCAAATCAGGCGGGTCACTCCGAATGTAGTTGCGCAGCAAGGGATGATCATCTTCCGGCGGCCGGTAACGCTCCAAGACCCGGGCCTTAATTTCTTCGGGGCTGGGATGCCTTTCCCCTATCCTGCGGCTTACCTGCAGGCGCAGGGCATGGGCCGCATCCAGTATCCTTTCCACCCGCTCGTAACCGATGCTGGGATCCTGGATATATTCCTGAATTTGCCGGGCATGAGCCTTAAACATTTCCAGGGCGCCGGCGGCACGGGTACCTTTATTAAACAGACGGTTATTCTTAAAAAAGTCATTGTGCCCGTAAACGTGGGCCATGGTGAGTATCTGCAGCAGAAGGGTATTTTCTTTCATAAGGTAGGCCAGGCAGGGATCGGAATTGATAACCATTTCATAGGGCAGACCGGTCAGGTTATAGCGGTAAAAGGTCTTTTTGCGCTCGTAGGCCTTGCCAAAGCTCCAGTGCCGGTAACGAGCCGGCATGCCCATGTAGGCCTCGTAGGCCAGCATATCTTCGTAGCTGCAGATTTCAAATTCCTGGGGATAGCACCTGAGCCCCGCCTCGTCTGCCAGTTCCTCAATCTGGCGGTTATATTCTCTCAGTTCGGCCATACTGTAGTCGCTGCCCAGGTTTATTCCCCCTTCTCCCCCACCTGCAGTAGTTTTCTAAAAGCCGGCCAAATGTCTTCTTTGCCGGCCATGCTCACGACCACAAAGTTGTCCGCCACCAGGTTTTCTTCGAATTCATCTGCCATGGTTCGCTCCGGTTTCCAGGAGGATTTTATTTCTCCGTAACCGAACAGATTACAGATCTGGCAAAGCTCCCGGGCTCGATCTACCGCTTTTTCGATATCTTCGGGCCAGTTGTCGCCGTCACTGCAATGGAAGGCGTAAATGTTCCAGATTTCCGGGTTGTAGCGTTCATCAATAATCTCCAACGCCTTCTCATAGCCGCTGCTGATAAGAGTACCTCCCGATTCGCCCCGATGGAAGAAATCGTCCTCATTGACCTCCCGGGCGGTGGTGCTGTGGTTGATGAAGACCAGGTCCACCTGGCTGTAGCGATAACGCACGAACTGGTAGAGCAGAAAAAAGAAGCTGCGCGCCAGATACTTCTTGTTCAGGTACATGGAACCGGAATTGTCCATAATGCAGATTACTACCGCATTGGAGTGGGGTTTCTTCTCCTCCCGGGTACGCTGGTAGCGCAGGTCTTCCTCCCGAAAAGGAAACCGTTCCCTTTCCAGCTCCAGTCCTTCTTCCGCCAGGATACGCTCTGTGGTCTTGCGCCGCTTAATCCTTTCGGTCATGGAACGCTTGCGGGCCAGGCGGGGGGGAATACCTTTGCGCTGAATGCCCCAGTGCCTGGATTTGCGGTCAGTTTCCAACCAGGAAAGCTTTTTCCGTTCCAGGTGCGGCAATTCCAGTTCCTCAAAAAGGTAATTGACCAATTCCTCCAGGGTAATCTCCGTCTCATAGAGTTCTTCCCCTTCAGCACTCCCGGCCCCGTCCCCCGGAAGCCCTCCTGCTCCCTGTTCCCTTTGCCCGGGAAGCCGCTGGCCGCGCTTCTCATCCCCCTTGCCGCTGGCTGCACCTTCCTTGTTCTCCCCGTAGACAAACTGGTATTCTTTAATTCCCCGCACCGGAATCTTGTAAGTCTTATCCCGGCTTTTACCAATGATGCTTTCCTCGGCAATAATACTGCCCAGGTTTTCTTTGATCGATTTTTCCAGTAACTGGCGATGTCGGCGCCGATCTTCAGCGCTGCGATCCCGCCCGCCGCTGTCATATTCCCGGAAGATCGCCACCGGGCCTCAGTCCTTCCACAGATTATTGGCGGCATACTTCAGGACTACGTTGCAACAGTGCGTGCAATAGCCGTTTTCCTTCATTTGCTCGACCATGGCATTGTACTTGATATGCTGCTCACTGTCCCTGACCCGGGACTGGGTAATAACCCTGGAAAGTTCCCGTACCGAGGCCATCAGTTTCTTTTCGATGGCCTCTCTAAGCGGTTCGTAGCTGTCATAATCGATCTTTTTATGACTGCGCAAGAGGGAAAACATATAGGCGGTAACATCATGACGGAAACCGCGCGCCGCCGCACCGGAGAGACCGATGCCCGCCTCAATGGACTCCAAAAATGCCTCGTCCGGTTCCAGCTCTTCACCGGTGTTGCGGTCTTTGAGCTTCATCCGGTTTACATAGGCTTCCGCATGGTCAATATAGTTGTTGAAAAGGGTTTCCGCCTGCTCCCGGTAGCCATGAATAAAGGCCTTGGTAATCTCCTTTTCCAAAATACGGTGGTACTCTTTTTTTACCGTATCCTGAAGGTAGACCAGCAGGCGCTTGCGCTCCTCTTCGGGGAAATCGGCAGCCCGCACTGCCTTAATGAGGGATTCCAGAACTATGATGGGATTAATGCAGTCGTGTTCCGATTCGGAGAGAGCATTATCAATGGCCTTCATTATAAAGCGGGTGGAAATACCGCCAAATCCTTCCCGCCCAGCTTCCTCGCGCAGTTCCTGGATATCTATCCGCTGGGTGGAATCCTTCTGCACAATTTCCTCACCGTTATAGATGCGCATTTTGGTAATCATATCTACCCGGGCCGAGGGGTTTAAGCGACTCAGGATGGCAAAAATGGAGGCCATCTCAATGGTGCGGGGGGCGATGTGGGCGACGAAATTACTCTTGCGCAGGATTTTCTGGTAGATTTTTATTTCCTGATCCAATTCCAAACAGTAAGGTACCTCTATTTTTACAATTCGGTCCAGAATAGCTTCATTAGTATGATCGGCCTTGAATTTGTTCCACTCCGCCTCGTTGGAATGAGCCAGGATAATCCCATCAAAGTAGATCATGGAGTTCTTTCCCGGGGAGGGAATGGATTTTTCCTGAGTGGCGGTAAGAATGGCGTGCAGGTATTCCACATCGTTCTTGAATATTTCTATAAATTCTACAATCCCGCGGTTGCCGGCATTAAAGGCCCCATTAAGGGACAGTACCCGGGGGTCGTCCTCAGGGTAGAGGTCCATTTTGGAGATATCCACCGAGCCTACCAGGACCGAGGTATCCTGATTGTTGGGATCAACGGGCGGGACCACGGCCACACCCTGCCGGGAGCGTATGGAATAGTTTTTCAGCACTACCGGGAAACGCTCATATTCCCCATCAAACTCGTTGAGCAGCCGGTAGCGGCATACCGGACATAAATCCCCTTCGATGTGCACGCCGAGGATTTCCTGAAAACGCTCCCGCAGGTGCTTGGGGATTAGATGCAAGGGCTCCTCCCGCATAGGGCAGCCCTGCAGGGCATAGACCGGGGGGCCGTTTTCCAGGGCCCGCTTCAGGGTCTCCATGAGGGAAGATTTGCCAGACCCCACTGGCCCCACCAGGTACAAAACCTGCCGGGATTCCTCGCCGCGCATGGCCGCGGAATGGAAGTAGCGTACGATTTCCATAATGACCTTGTCAATGCCAAAGAAATCCGCGGCGAAGAATTGATAACGACGCAGCGTATCATTGCCAAAAATTCTCCGCAGCCGGGGGTCCTCTTCGGCTTTAATGGTTTCAACCCCTGGAGCCAGTATAATATGATACATACGCTCGTGGGCCAGCATGGCCACATCAGGTGCTCTTCCAACTATGTCAAGGTAATCCAGCAGGGTACCGGAAAACTCCTCCCTGTGACTCATCAGCCGGTCGCTATGAATAAGTTCCCGTAAGTCATTACTCAACTGGAGTATCCCCCTTTCGCTGAAAACGGCAACCGGTCTTCAGGTAACTCTTTATATATATATGCGAGGAGGACACTATCTTGATTGTAAAAGAAAGGGGGTCAAGCCACTAACTTAATAAGTTGGTGACCTGACCCCGATATATAAACACATTCCCTCTACAGTTTTTCGTTCATTTCCTTAACTATATCATGCAAATCAGCGGTAAGAATATAGTCGGACATCTGGTTGATGGTTGCATTTTCATCGCTGTTGACGGCTACGATTACCCGGGCATCACGGATGCCCACGGTGAACTGTACCTGGCCGGAAATACCCAGAATAATCGCCAGCTCCGGTTTGCATTTTTTGCCGGAAAGGCCGATAATACGTTCCTCGGACAGCCACTTTTTGTCCGTAGCCACCGGCTTGGAACAGGCCACCTCGCCACCCAGCTTGCGGGCCAGTTCTTGCACCGGAGCCAGATCATCCTGGCTGTTAAGCCCCTGTCCTACCACCACCAGGGTTTCGGCTGCTTCAATATCCACCGTATCTCCGGCTTTCGGCCTTGATTCCAGCAGCTTAACCGGGGAGGTTTTTACCTCGACATCCAGTGACTGTACACTGCCTGAACCTGCACTGGCAGGTGGAAAGGTGCGGGGACGGATGGCTATTACCTTTTTCGCGGCGCTGATTACCTGGGCAGCCACGGTGGCTCCCCCCAGGGCATTGCGCTGGCACTCGATCTGGCTGCTGTTTACCTGCAGGGCAGATATATCAGTAAGACATCCGGCTCCCATGGCCTGGGCCAGACGGCCCGCCAGCTCCTTGCCGCGGCGATCCGAGGCCAGGAGGATGGTATCACACCCTAACTTTTCTGCCGCTGCTTGCAGAGCAGCCGCGGTTGCGGCCACATCCGCCGGGATGAGGGCGCTGTTCTCAATAGTATAGACTGCGGCCCCCGCTGCCGCCAGGGTTTCTGCCTGGGCGGAATCGTTGATGGCAACTGCCTGAACGGCACCGGCTCCCAGGATTTGAGCCGCCGTAATCAATTCGGCAGCAAGGTTGGTCTTTTCGCTATATACAAGTATGCCTGCCATTCACATCACCTCCTGACTACGCCTTCGGTCGCCAGATTCTGCAGGAGTTCATCAACGGTTTTGACTACCACCCGCTTGCGCTGGGTCTCTGGCGCCAGGTTGCTCAGGGTCTCGACCGGGGCTGCGGGGAGATCCAATCCCAGCTCATCCAGTTCCAGCACTTCCTTGGGCTTCTTCCCGGCCTTCAGAATCTGGGTTACGGAAGGGATACGGGGTTCATTGATATCTGCCAGCACACTCACTACCGCCGGCAGCGGTACTTCCAGGACCTCATCACAGTCCTCCAGGGAACGGGTTACGGTAACTCGCTCACCGGAGAGTTCTATGGAACTGGCAAAACCCACCTGAGGATAACCCAGGATTTCAGCTACCCGGGAGCCCACCTGCCCGGAATAGTTGTCCCCGCTGCCTTCGCCAAAGAGAATCAGACCTGCATCATCTATCTTGCCTATGGCAGCAGCCAGCACCGCAGCAATAACACTGCTTTCCGCACCATTCAAGCTGTCATCCAGTACCAGGAAGGCCTCGTCGGCACCAGCGGCCAGGGCTTCTTTAATAGTATCCTCAACGTTCTCATCACCGGCAGAGAGGACAACTACTTCGCCCCCCTGGCTTTCTTTTATAAGCAAGGCCGCCTCCAGGGCATTTTTGTCGATATTGCCCAGCGCCAGGGGAACATCATCAAATACCGGCTGCCGATTGCGGATACGAATCTGCTGCAGATCCGGTATCTGCTTCATGGCTACCACAATCTTCATCCCACCAACCTCCTTTGTATCTGGGGACATTCCTTAAAACGCTTTCGAACGGTTATTCATCTGGGGAAGGAGTGTCCCCCTTCATACTCGGGGGCATTCCTCAAAACAGGCATATTCTCTAAACCGAAACGAAAAGCCCGTTTAAAAGCCACCATTTCCTTTAAAGAATCACCGCAGGAAGGAGTGTCCCCGTTCCATATTACTATCCAAAGCGGAATTGGACCCCGGTGCCACCAAAGGGGTAATTCCAGTCCAATACCCCGGTTCCGCAGGCCAGACGACAGGTGCCGCATTCCAGGCAGCCATCAATGGTCAACTCCACTTCTCCCTGGGCGTTTTCACTGTACAGGCCCGCCGGGCAGACCAGGATGGCCTTCTTTAATCGCGGATCCTTTTCCATGCCCGGTTTGATCAGGATATGGGGTTCACTGTCGTGCTTAAAAACGTCCAGGCCCAGCTTGGCTTTCAGCCCCATGATTTCGCTCATATCTTCATCACCTTCCTGGCATCTCCTACCATGGCCCACATTTCCCGGAACCCGAGATAACTCTTAATGGTGGGGTAGAGGCGATCCTTTGACCCGGCGGGGACGCTGTATACGTCCCGCATCATATTCCCGACCAACTCCGGGTAATGTCCAAAAAAGCGCGGATTTTCCAGGACCGCAGGAGCATCCTTGAAATTAGCGAAATCTTTAAGAACAAAGCTCTCTTGGAGCAGTTTTTCATAGATGGACAGTCCCTGGGCACTGAAATCCTCCCGCTCCCGGGCTTTAAGAACCGCCTGCGCTGCGAGATAGCCGGAAGCCAGAGCATATTCCATACCCCGCACCGTTACTCCTATATTCATGGCCAAGCCAGCAGCATCCCCGGCTATCAGGATGCCGTTGCCGAAGAATTTGCCCAAAGCCCGATATCCTCCCTCGGGAATAACATGGGCCGAGTACTCAACCACATTGCCGTCTTTGATAAGACGGGCAATTTCCGGCCGCTGTTTGAAGTCGTCCAGAAGCTGGGGGGCGGGAACAGCCGGCAGGCCTTCCATAAGGTCGTGAATGCCTACCACCACTCCCAGGCTGAGGCTGTCTTTATTGGTATAAAGGAAGCCACCTCCAAATTTCCCCCGGGTGACTTCACCCATGAAAAGATGAGCTGCGCCCTCCTGGTCTTCCAGGCCGAAGCGGTTTTCAATGAGGGCTGGATCCAGTTCGATAACCTCCTTGAATCCAACGGCATGATCTTTCACTTTACCGGGACTACGCAAACCAGCCTTTTCTGCCACCAGAGACAGAACGCCATCACAGGCGATTACCACATCGGCATGGAGTTCGTCACCAGCAGCGCGAACCCCCGTAACCTTCCCATCCTCAAGCATAACCTCGTCCACCCGGCTCTTGGTGACCAGCATGGCTCCCTTGCGCTCGGCTTGTTTGCCCAGCCAGCGGTCAAATTTTCCCCGCAAAATGCTGTAGCTCTGGTAGGGTTCCTGCCGGAGCTCTTCGCCGCAGTAGTTCACACTCAGGGAACGCTCCCCCGCCATCATGGTTACGCCCTCTTTGGCGATAAACCTTTCCAGCGGAGCCTTGGCCCATAGATCGGGGAAATACTCCCGTACCGGATTTACGTAAATACGACCACCGGTAACGTTCTTGGCACCGGGGTAGTCTCCTTTTTCAATCACCAGGACTTCCAAACCCTGCGCAGCCAGCGTATAGGCCGCTGCCAGACCGGCCAGGCCGGCCCCCACCACGATGGTATCAAACTTCTCCATCTTCCCAGCACTCCTTTTTTACTTGCCGATCCCCGCAAGAACCGGAAAAGGGGAAGCTGGCCCCCCTTTTATTTATCCGCCAGGGTTACCCCGGTTACGATCATCTTCTGCATGTCAGAAACCCCTTCAATCTGGGGAGCAATAATGGAGTCTTTCCAAATACGGGCCACCTTGTAGTCATTCATCAGGCCGTAGGAACCATGGATATCCATAGCGATACGGGCTACATCCACCATGCTTTCGGCCACAAAAGTCTTGGTCATGGCAGCTTCCTTGGCAAACTGACGCGGGTCCTTGACATTATTGGCCATCCAGCCCAGGCGGTAAGTCATCCAGCGAGCCGCCTCGTATTTCATAGCCAAATCAGCAATTCGTAATTGCACTGCCTGGAATCTGGCAATGGGACCATCGCGGTGCATTTTTTCCTTGGCATATTTGAGGGACTCTTCGTAGGCAGCCAGCATACCTCCCAGGGCGGTGGAGCTGACCCCTACTTTTCCAAAAGAAATGCCCAGCTGGAGAATGGGATAACCCATACCCGGCCCGGCCAGAAGGTTCTCAGCGGGAACACGAACATCCTTTAAGTAAACGTCCAAAAGCATTCCCCCGTGCATACCAATCTTGTCCCAGGGTTCGGAAATGGAGTAGCCCTCGCACCACTTATCAACGATGAAACCTGTGGGCTTCCCGCTTTCGTTGTCACGGGCAAAAATGATGATGGGTCCCGGGAAGTTGGCATTGGAGATGAATCGTTTGGTTCCATTCAAAATGTAGGAGTCCCCGTCCTTGACGGCCGTAGTAGTAATCTGTTTGGGGTCGGAACCCGTCTGCGGTTCAGTAAAGGCAAAAGAAGCGATGTGTTTTCCTTTACAGCATGGAGTCATGTATTTTTTCTTCTGCTCCTCGGTGCCAAAGACGTTAAGAGCACTAAGCGCCAGGCAGTGCGCCGAAATGGTCATGGCTACCCCGCCGGAAACCCTGCCAATCTGCTCCATGGCTAAAACATAGCCGTCATAACCGCCGTCGGCCCCTCCGTATTCCTCGGGATAAGGAATTCCGAACAGGTCCAGCTCGGCCAGCCCTGTAAAAATTTCCTCGGGGATTTTGTTCTCCCGGTCAATCTGCTCCGCGATCGGCTCCAGGTTCTTTTCGGCAAATTCGCGGGCCATTTTCTGGATCAACAATTGTTCCTTGCTAAGCGAAAAATCCATTTAAACCCTTCCCCCCTGTTCAATTTCGTTAAAACTAATCCAATGTTGAATTTTAAGTGCAAGTAATAATTCTTAATTTGATTATATTGGTAGCGAACATTTTTAGCAAGGGATATTTTCTGTGGAATGAAGACAGGGCTGGCAGTATCAAGCGGGAAGGTTTTGGACATAAGGGGGGCCGAATCCTGTGGGGAAAACAGCTATACCCCTACGCGGGCGGCCTGTTTATTTTTTAGAGCGCGGATAGCCAGTTCCAGACCATCCACGGTTAGTGGGAACATAGGAAAGATTTCCGAGATGGTACGGATGGTAAAAGCGCCATCGGTCCACTCCCAGTAATTGCGGGGGATGGGGTTTAGCCATACGCTGTATTCGAAATGACGGTGCAGCCGTTTGAGCCAGTCAATTCCCGGTTTATCATTATATAGATCCCATTCAATGATACCCCCTGCCCGCATCAATTCGTAAGGGGCCATACTGGCATCGCCCACAATGATAACCCGGTATTCGGGATCACAGGTGCGCAGGACATACTCCGTATCCGTGTAGTCGCTCTGGCTGCAGCGTGAATCATGAAAGAGCCAGTCATAGATACAGTTGTGAAAATAAAAGGTTTTAAGGTCCTTGAAGTGATTGGAACGGTTCACAGCGGTAAAAAGCTGATTGCAAAGCCGACTGTAGGTAACCATGGACCCTCCCGCATCCATCAGCAGGAGGATCTTAATACCGTTTTCCCGCGGACGCTCCCATACCAGTTCCAGGCGTCCGGCATTACTGGAGGTCTTATCTACCGTTGCATCCAGGTCCAGCTCGGTTTTGGCCCCGTCCAGGCGGGTGGTGAACTGGCGCAGCTTGCGCAGGGCGATCTGAAATTGCCTGACTCCCAGCGTCTCATCAGTACGGAACTCCTGGAAACGGCGCATACCGGCTACTTTTACTGCGGATAGATTGCGGGACTCGCCGCCAATACGGATGCCGCCGGGATGATAACCGGAGTGGCCAAACGGCGAGGTACCACCGGTTCCCACCCAACGGTTCCCGCCATGGTGTTCCTCGTCCTGCTCTGCCAAACGTTCTTCCAGCATACGCTTCAATTCATCCAGATCAAGCTGGTGATGGTTGCGACGCATTTCCTCAGTAACCTCCAGGTAAGGCAGTTCCTTATCCAGCCACTCCCAGATTCGATCCGGCAGACCCTCGGGAGTCTCAATATCACCAAAATAGCTGGCAAAGGCCAGATCAAAACGGTCATAGTGGGCTTCAGTCTTAACCAGCAACGCCCGACACAGGTAATAAAAACTGGTCAGGCTGGCACCCGCCATACCATCGTCCAAAGCTTCCAAAAGTGCCTGCCATTCAGTCATGGTTACCGGCACTCCGAAGTTTTTCAGGGTATAAAAAAACTTGGTGAACATTAATTGTCCCTCCCGGGATTGTGAGTCAAGGGGACAGTCCGCTCAACTCGCTCCTGGTACCTTCCTAGCGGTAGTAGCGGTTTAATGAGCCGGACATGTTGGCCGGACCGCGCACCTGGCTCTTGCCGTGCAACTGGTTGAGCAGGGTATCCAGATCCTCGTTTTTCTTCAGCAGCACCCCCAGGAAAGGCAGTTCCTGCTTGATCCGGTTGGGATTAATTCCCCCAACCACCAGGGCCTGCAGCCAGTCAATCAATTCGCTGGTGCTGGGTTTTTTCTGCAGATTGGGTACATTACGCAGCATATAGAAGGTCTCCATGGCCTGCTCCAGGAGGCGCTTTTCCAGGTTGGGATGGTGCACTCGGACAATTTTTTCCATTCCATCCGGTTCGGGAAAGGCGATATAGTGAAAGATACAGCGGCGCAGAAAGGCATCGGGAAGCTCTTTCTCGGCATTGCTGGTAATGATTACGATGGGACGCTGTTTAGCGGTAATGGTTTCCCGGGTCTCAGGAATGTAGAAGCTCATCTGGTCAAGTTCCCAGAGGAGGTCGTTGGGGAATTCCAGATCGGCCTTGTCAATTTCGTCAATAAGCAGTACTACCTGCTGGTCGGCTGTAAATGACTCTCCCAACTTCCCCAGCTTAATGTACTGCTTTATATCAGCCACATTAGCTTCTCCGAACTGGCTGTCATAAAGGCGTTGTACGGTATCGTACACGTAGAGGCCTTCCTGGGCCTTGGTAGTGGACTTGATATTCCAGATAATCAGCGGCATTCCCAGAGAATCAGCGATACTCTGAGCCAGCATGGTCTTGCCCGTACCCGGTTCTCCCTTGATTAAAAGCGGTTTTTGCAGGGCAATAGCAATGTTGACGGCATTCCTCAGCTCATCGGACACGATGTAGTCAGCCGACCCCTGGTAGGCTCCCTTTTTCTTGGACATTTTTTGCTTTCCCCCCAAGTTCTGCGTGCAAAACTCCACAATTATTAGCAATCGTAGCAGAAATCGCCGATCCCGTCAATGCAGGAGC